>JAGONM010000043.1 GCA_017993055.1 Armatimonadota bacterium | reverse complement strand
CCCTCCTCCTCACAGGCCGTGACGATGATCGCGCCCTTGCCCTGTATCAGCGGGCGCCCCTGCGGGCGGTTGAACGGAACCAGGCGGTCTATAAACGCCTTCATGAGTGCAGTCGGCGCGTACCAGTATACCGGCGTCGCGAACAGGAGCACGTCCGAAGAAGCGATGGTGTCGTAGAGGATCGTCATATCGTCGTCGAACGCGCAGGGGCGCTCTTTCGTCCAGCATTGCTCGCATCCGACGCAACCTCGGATGTTCAGGCTTCGCAGCGCGACGACCTCCGTCTCGAAGCCGGCCTCTTTCGCGCCCTCCAGGATCTTGAGGGCGAGCGTATCGGTGTTGCCATTTGCCCTCGGACTGCCGAGGAACGCGGTGAGTTTCATCGCCATCTCCGTTCTCACGGGTTCGATGGGACTCTTCTGCCCTGTAGCGCCTACGAGAGCGAATGCTAGTTACACTCTGCCACCAGCGGGCCGGCGAGTTCCTTCAGGAAGAAGAGCCTTCCGTTGAGCGTGGGCATGAACGTGCTCGGAATCCAGGGAGTCGGCTCGTGACGGAGCGTCATCCAGAGGGACATCCCCTGCCACATCATCCCGCGGCCGAGCGTGCCGTCCGCGCCGCCGATGATCTCGTCCGCCATCAGGAAGAGCCCTGGGCCGATGGTGTTCGCGCGAGCGGGCACGAGCGTCGTGCGGCTCTTGAAGCTCGTGATCGCATTCTGCTCGATCGTGAGCGGATGGAGCAGCGCGCCGAGCCGGAAGTCCTGCTTCTTCCACTCATCCAGGGAGAACTCAGCGGCGAAATGCGGCTCCCAGAAGGCGATGTGGCAGACGCGCCCGATACCGAAGACGACCACGAGCTTCGCGCCCTGCCCCTTGAGCGCGCGAATCTTCTCGCCGTAAGTCGGAAGCTTGGTCTTCACCGCGAAATGCCTCTGCTCCTTCGGGACGGTCAGTTCGCCGAGTGGGCCGTAGAAAGCATCCTCCATCGCGTACTGGAACGATTCGGAACTGCTCGGGTCAACGGTGTTGCCCTCGCCGTCGCTCCACTCGTCCATGTTGAAGCCGTGGACGTGTTCGCACTTGACGCCCCACTCCTTCAGGAAGTAGACCGCCCAGCGGTACATTCCCATCGGACCGACGGGAAGGATGAAGGCGATCTGCTGCCCGGCATCGCGCGACTCGCGGATGGCCGATGCGATTGCCTCGCCCATCATCACGTCGAAGTCGGCGAGCGACTCACAGGGGATCGGACGGAATCCGGGGTTCCACCACGGCTGGCGGTCGGTGATCCATTCCGGCGGGAGGTTGCAGAGCCGGTCTATCTTCTCGAGATCCCATCCCTGAGGGAAGAAGCCTTCGAGAAGTGAGCCCTTGATGGTACTGATGAGGTCTATAGACACGTTGGATGCTCCTTTCTCTCAGAAACTCGCGAGTCGCGCTCCTAAGCTCCATATTATTATCGAATCGGGCCGGGAGTTGCGGACCGGTACTTCGCGTAGAGCGCCTCACAGAACTCCACCCGGCTGACAATCGGGTTCTTGTCGGCCGACTCCATCTGGGCGGGCAGCGATTCCTTGGCACTCACGCGCTCGGTCCACTCGTCGCCGATCGCCCCGTCTATCCACGGCTCGATCCTGGCAAGCCAGAAGTTCATCTCGCTCCGGGTCAACGGTGCCTCGGGATCGCCCGCCTCGGGGATCAGATACATGCTCTGAAGCTGGTTGAGGCTCGCCTGCCCGGCGCCTCCACCGTTATGTTTCATGAAAGGCCCCCACCCGGTCATAAAAACACCCAGCTTGATCGCCGACATCAGCCAGGAAGCGGCGTGCCCGCGAGTAAGCGGCTCGTTGGGAAGCGCATCGTAGGAGGTGAAGAAACCGCGGGTGCCCCAGAACTGCAGCGCCTTGAGCTGCTCGTCGGTCGTCACCGCCTTCGCCAGCTTCATCTCGTTAAATGTCGTGATGACCGCACCGTCGTTCAGGAGGATCGTCTGGACTCGGTTGATCGGGACATCTCTGGGTTCGACGAAAAGCTGGCGGGCGACGTGCGCCGCGGTCCCGGCTGCCTGGCCGAGAGCCATCCAGACCGGCTCCATCCGCAGAGTGCCGAACCCAATGTGCGTGGCCGATGCCGCTCCAGGCACGAGAAGTCCGTTGATCTGCTGGGGAATCATGACGCCGTAGGGTATCTGGTAGGGCTGAGTCATACCGCCCATGTAGTAGAAGCCTTCCATGACGTCGTGACCCTCTTCACGCTTGCGGGTTGCATGCGAGTCCATGGCATATCCCCCGCAGGCGATGCTATCCCAATGGATCGGGGTACGCTCGATTCCCGGCCCCAGCATGGCGTCTCGGGCGGTGAAGTTGTAGTTGCCGAGGATCTTCCTCGCCTCGCGAACATAGAGCTGCCTCGGAAAGTGATCGTCCGTGTCGGGATACTCGTCTCTTGCGAATCCGTACTGGGCGCACTCGGCTCTGAGAGCTTCCGGCATCTCGGCATCGTTCTGAAGGAACCAAAGCAGTCCGAGGGTGTAATCCTTGTGGCGCTGGATGATCCGTTCGCGCTCCTGGTAACTCGCTTCGGGATAGGTATAGTTCTCCTCGGGAAGATCCGTAGAGATCAGCGACCTGGGCATGTTGTTCGTGTCCGACTTGCCGTTCGCAATGAACACGATGTTCAGCACGTCCTGCACGGTCCTGATGCGGCCCTCCTTGATCGAGCGCAAAATGGTGACGTACTCGTCCCGATCGTAAGCGGCGGGCTTATTCGGCATGACGCGGTTCTCGGGATTGGCGGTGAGCGTCAGTCTGAAGTTGTAGGCCTGCACTCGCTTGTCCGGGCGTCCGGTGGAGCCGGGAAGAATCATGCGGCTGTAGTGATCCATGTAGAGCACGCCGGCGAACGGCTCGCCGAACTCCTCGCGTGATTCCCGGCCTACTCTGTACGCCGCGCCTGA
The DNA here is from genome assembly GCA_017993055.1 of Armatimonadota bacterium. Lineage (NCBI taxonomy): Bacteria > Bacillati > Armatimonadota > Armatimonadota bacterium. The sequence continues at coordinate 21,869 of JAGONM010000043.1, read as the reverse complement.
CATCGCCGCGACATCGCCCTCGTATGTGGCGTCAACGAACACAGCCGCGCGGATCTCCACCCGGCTGTTTCTTCTCGTATCCTTGAAGTACACCGCGTCCAGCTTTCCGCGCTGGACGAGGACGCTCTCCGGCCGGTAATGATACTTGAGCGAGATGCTCTTTTCGGCCTTGACCATGCGGTTGAATATCAGTTCCGCCACATGAGGTTCGAAGTAGTATCCATCGCTAGACTGGCGGACCTGTTCCGAATCGGGGCCGTACTTCTCCAGGTAGTGGGAGTAGCTCTCGTCCACGAACTCTTTGAAGATGCCCTTGATGGTGTGCCTCGGGCCGATGTCGGTTACCCCTAGACCGTTCGTCATCATGCCGCCCATGAAATCCCCTGCGTCGGCCAGTATAACCCGTTCGCCATGACGGGCGGCGGCTACAGCTGCCGAGATGCCGCACGGAGTGGCCCCGACGACCAGCACGTCGGTTCTCACTTTCTCGTAAAGTGCGGAATCATCTGCGGCGGTCACCCCGAACACCGGCAACGCCAGAGCCAACGCCAGGGCGCCGGATAGAGCGATCATCATCTTGGTACCTCCACAACTTCGCGGTTCGAGACGCAGATAGGGTAGCAGGTGGCCGACCCTGAGTCAACAGCGTTTCGACGGCCTCAGACTCGGTTCTCCTGGAGAAGAGCTATTAGATCCGAGAGGCGAGCTGTCGCAAGGCACGTCGAGCTGTCCGCAGCGCCGTAGTATACCCTTAGTTCATCACCCACCAGCGCATGACCACACGAGAATACGACATTCGCGACGGCTCCCGACGTTTCGTAGGGCTCATGCGGGCCGAGCACCCAGTACGGCAGGCGAGCGATCAATCTCCGCGGGTCCTCAAGGTCAAGGAGCGCCGCTCCCATGCGGTATGTCGGACCTCCGGCGAACTCCTTTACCCCATGATATAGCACGAGCCAACCCTCCGCGGTCTCTATAGGAACTCCGTTCGCACCAACCTTGGCCCCGTCCCACATCGGCCCGCCCCGTTCCATGAGGATGCACCAGGGCCGACCCCAGTGCAGAAGATCCGTGGACTCCGTGAGCCAGATATGTTCCTGAGTACCTGCAACGGGACGGTGGAGCATCCAATAGGAATCCCCGACCTTTCGCGGAAAGACCGCGGCATCCTTGTTGTTAGGCGCCAGGACCAGACCGTTTCTCTCAACCGACTTGAAGTCGTGCGTAGTCGCAAGCGCAACTCCGGCGCCGAACCTCGAGTAAGCGGTGTACGCAATGATCCACATCCCGAAATCCTCGATGCGGGTCACACGCGGGTCTTCGCAGCCAAACTCCTCGTACGGCCCCGCATCATGGGCAGGCGACAGAAGCGCTTCCTCTTCGATACGCCAGTCGGACACGCCATCGGCGCTGCGGGCTACGGCAAGATGCGATACGCCCTCCATATCCTCAACCCTCAGCAGGAGCAGGGTCTCCCCGTCAATGAGAACGGCCCCCGGGTTGAATACGGCCTGGCACGGGCAGGGCATGTCCTGATAAGTGAGAATCGGATTGAGCCTGCATCTGGTAAACACTTCGGTTCGTGGCGTCACGATGGAACCTCCTCGTCCGGATAGTCTTTCGGCATTCTGTCCTTACCCACCTGGATGCATGACGAATCCTCGACGGCTCCTCACAAGGAGAAACGGATACCGGTGGCGAAAATCCCTTCGGATTGATACGTGTGTGCGGCACGTCAACTAAGCATCACGGGAGGATATCATGAAGAAGAGAATGGTCGCACTGATTTCCCTTGGGGTTCTGCTCTCCCTTGGCGGTTTCTGCGCGATGACTAACACGCTCACAACCGCAGAGAAGACCGCCGGGTGGAGGCTGCTTTTCGACGGCAAGACGCTCGACGGCTGGCAGATCACCGGCAGCGCCGACGGTTGGAGGGTCGACAACGGTGAGATTCTCAACCTTGCCAAGGGTGGCGGCTATCTCGCTACCACAGAGCAGTTCGGCGACTTTATCCTGTCGCTCGACGTAAAGTACGAGAAGGGGGCGAACAGCGGCATCTTTTTCCGCTGGGCGGACTTGGGCGATCCCGTGCAGACCGGCATCGAGATGCAAGTACTCGATTCGAACGGCGTCAAGACTCCCGGGAAGCACGACTTCGGCGCGATATACGACTGCCTGGCGCCAAGAAAGAACACATGCAGGCCTGCGGGAGAGTGGAACACGGTTGTGCTCACCTGCCGGAAGAACCGAGTCTGGGTTGATGTGAACAATGCCCGGGTGCTCTGGATGGACCTGGACAAGTGGGATACAGCGGGAAAGAACCCTGACGGCTCCGGGAACAAATTCCGCACTGCGTACAAGAACATGCCTCGCTCCGGATACATCGGCGTCCAGGACCACGGGGCGAAGGTCTGGCTGCGCAACGTGAAAATCAGGCCGCTGAACTGCCCATAGAATGGCTTCGCCGGTGGGCGGACCGACCGCCCACCGGTTACTCCCCAATCACCTTGACGACGATGCGTTTGCGCCGCTGGCCGTCAAACTCCGCGTAGAAGACCGTCTGCCAGGGCCCGAAGTCGAGCCGTCCGTCCGTAATCGGAATGATGACCTGATGATGAGTCAGAAGGTTCTTGAGGTGCGCATCTCCGTTGTCCTCGCCGGTGCGGTGATGGCGATAGTCCGGGCCGAAAGGGGCAAGCTTCTCCAGGAAGTCCATCGCGTCCTGGAGAATTCCTGACTCGTTATCGTTCACCCAGACTCCTGCCGTAATGTGCATCGCGGAGACAAGCATCATTCCCTCTTGGATGCCGCTCTCCCGTAATATGCGCTCGCATTCGCGCGTGATATTCACGAACTCACGCTTCTTCGATGTGTTCATCCAGAGGTATTCGGTGTGTGATTTCATGATGTACTACCCCCCGAGTGATTGTATGCATCGGTTGGTGGGATGTCAAACTCGCGCGACGGAGGAGAGGCGAGCAAGCGCGTGGAAGAATGCAAATAGTGATTTCGAACGAACGGGGCGATGCCCCGGATGTCTATGGAGGGTAATATGGGTTTCGGCTTACGTTTCCGCCTTAGTGCAATGATGTTCCTGCAGTACGCGATCTGGGGAGCATGGGCGCCGGTTCTATGGCCGTACCTGACCAACAATCTCGGAATGACAAACCCACAGGCGGCCGTAATCTTCAGCCTGCTTCCGCTCGCGAACATACTCGCACCGTTCACTGGCGGGCAGATAGCTGACCGACTGATGCCGACTCAGATATTCCTGGGGATCGTGCAGATCATCGGCGGCATCTTCCTGGTCCTCGCGTCAAAGGCGACCGGATTCGGCAACATGCTCCTTCTCCTTGCGGTCTTCTCGCTCGTTTACGCCCCTACCCTCGCGCTCACCAACTCGCTTGCGTTCCATCACATGAAGGACGAGAAGGACTTCGGCGTGATCAGGGTGTTCGGCACTATCGGATGGATCGTTGCGGGCTGGACTCTCACTTACTGGCGCACACGAGGCTGGATGCCCGGCACGGTGGACTGCCTGATGCTAGCCGGGATCTTCAGCATAGTCATGGGCGTTTTTGCCTTCTTCCTGCCGCACACGCCTCCCTCAAAGGACAAAGCCGCCGATCCGCTGGCATTCAGGGAGGCGTTCGTTCTGCTGAAGAACCCGAACTTCTTCGTGTTCATGGCAATAGCATTCGTCGTAACAACTGAACTGCAGTTCTACTACGGGCCGACCGGAGGATTCCTCGAGTCCGCGCTCAAGATTGACAACGCGAAAATACCGGCGGTGATGTCCGTCGCGCAGATCGCCGAGATACTGGCGATGGCACTCTTCCTGCCGCTGGCCCTGAAGAGACTCGGTGTGCGGAAGACGCTCGCCATCGGAGTCATCGCCTGGCCGCTTCGGTACATCGTTTTCGCCTGGGCGCCTTACGGAGAACTGGGGATTGCCCAGAAGGCGGTCATCTCCTCGCTCACTCTGCACGGAATCGGCTATGCGTTCTTCTTTGTCGCAAGCCAGGTGTTCGTGGATATGGTGGCCCCCAAGGACATCCGGGCGTCGGCGCAGAGCATGCTCAGCTTCTTCACCCTCGGCATTGGTACTGTGTTGGGGACTTACTTTACCGGCTGGATCATGAACGTTTTCAAGCCCGAGTCCAACGTGATGAGTTGGACGAAGGTCTTTCTCGTTCCGTGCGCATTGACCGTGGTTTGCGCCATTGCGTTCCTGCTTCTGTTCAGGGATCCAGAGAAGCAGACTGCCAGAGGGTAGTACCGACTGCGGCAGATATGAAAACGGGCGTCCACTTCCGGATGGCGGACGCCCGTTTGGTATTGCAGGGACAAGATCACGCGTGGAACTCGATCACATCCTTGTCATCCAGTATATGGTCGCGGCTTACCATCTGTCCCTCGAACTTCCCATGCCCCCATATGCGGGCGAACCGTAGATTCTGCGCGACCTCCTTGTGCACCATCGTCGCCAGATCAATGACAGTCGCGCCTCTCGGGACGACATATGGAGCATCCATGTCCGCCGGTTTCCCGGGGATCTTGGTGTAGACTCGCACTACATCGAGCATGGCAAAGATATCCTGCTTCAGTTGTTCCAGACCATCGCCGGACTCGGAAGAAACCGGCAGGATCGGGAATCGGTCCTCGAAGAACTCACGCACTATCTCAAGGTTCTCTCCACTGTCCGGCAGGTCCATCTTATTTGCAGCGACGATGGCCTCTTTGCAGACGATCAACCCAAGCTCATCCTCGGGCCCGGGACGGTCATGGCCGTATAGACTGACGCGGAACTTTTCGAGCACCGAAAGCAGCTCTTCGGTCTGACCGAGCACACCGCCGTCGGACATATCGAGTACCAGGAGTGCCGCATCGCCGTTTCGCACGATGGCGGCCATCCAAGGTTCGGTAAACTCCGCGGTTATCGGCGGCATGTCTACGATCTGGAACTTGATATCCTCGTAAGGCATCATGCCGGGGAGGGGTTTCTGGGTGGTGAAAGGGTAGTCACCAACGTCCGGTTGGGCGTTTGTGAGTCGGGAGAGGAGCTTGGACTTTCCGGAGTTGGGGGGACCCACGAGCACGACCTGACCGCCGCCCTCCTTCTCGACGTTGTACTCCTGGCCCCGCTTGCTTCCGCCCTTCTTCTCGTCCTGCTGCCGGAGCTTGGATATCCTGCGCTTGATGTCCGCGCGCATGTGCTCCGTGCCCTTGTGCTTCGGGATGATCGCCATCATCTCGTCAAGAGCGGCGAGCTTCTCATCGGTCGTCTCTGCCTGGCGGTAGCGTTCTTCCGCTGCCTTGTATTGAGGGGTCAGGTTCGCTGGCATGATGATTTGCTCTCCGGGGTAAGACATCGCATGTCGGTCATCTCATTGCACGGGCGGTCCACACTTCCGCCTTCTTCAGAAGTTCGCGCGCTTCCTCCGGCGATGAGCATCCGGTCCCGATAAGCAGTCCCTTCGGTGAAACGACTTCTAGCAGGCTTTCGATGTCGTTGACGTGAACCCCGATGTCGAGCAGCTTCCCCGCAGCCTGAATGCGCTTGATCAGTTCCGGCCATTCCTTCGCGGGAGGCGCGCCTGCGCCGGGCACCCATTGTATGCCGTGAAGCTCCGGAATCTCCAGCAGCATGTCCAGGTGTTGTAGCGCTCCGGGGCCGTCGAGGTGATAGATCGAGTGATCGAGCCAGCGCGCCATCCGGTCCACCTCCGGCAGGACGAAGTCATGGTACATCGAGGGCGATATCATGCAGGAGAAGTCACTCTGGAGCGTGTACGTTTTGCCCGGCGACCAGATCTGCAGCCAGCACGCGGAACCCGTCATGCGTGTCTGCACGATAGAGTGCAGTTCATCGTAGAGGCGGAACCAGAGGTCAGTGATCTGATCTCGCACCCTGTAGATCGTGTCGGGGATCTCCAGCAGGTCCACGCAAAGGTCTTCCGGACCGCGCATGTATGACATCACGTCGGTCGCATCGCCGAGGTCGGTGTGGCTGACGAAGTATTTCCCCTGCCCCGCTTCGACAAGTGCGCGAGTGATCTTCTTCGTAAGCTGCCACCAGCGGTTCTCAGGATCGAATCGGATGTCGTTCCACTCGGACGGCTCGCGGATTATGCGGGTCTGCCAAGCCGTCCGTTCGTCGTGGTGGAGTGGACAGCCGAGATATGCGCCCATCACCGACGGCCCGAGGTTTACGAACGCGCAGGGAATGCTCTCGCCGCCGAAGTAGGTGGACTCCATGTGCGCCTGCATATTCTCGACAAGGAAGTCCACATCCGTCCAGCGGCCGATGATATCCGCCGGTGGAGTAACGCGCTTTCGCTCACTCTTGGGTGCGGTCACCTTGATCGCGACGCGATCAATGATCTCGCCATTCCACCACGCCATCAGCCGGTCGCGGGCTGACGGCCAGTCCTCCTTGTAGCGAAGTTCCACGTGGCCCACCGCTCCTACGGATACGTAAGCCCTGCCCACACCTTGTCGGATCTGATGCGCGACTCGACGTCCACCCCGTAGAAATCGCCTATCGGCGCCAGTATCTCCGGGTTCCTCGACCAGACCTCCTCTGCGGCCTTCCGCACGACCTCCACACCAGATTCGGTCATCCGTCCCAGCGGTTGGCGTCCCGGACCCGAAGGCATTCCCAGAGCACGCATGAGCACCTTCACTGCTAGGGGGTTGCGGAACCGATCCGTCACGCGAACCGAAGACCCATCGGGCATCGCACGGTCGCTTTCCGCCTTGACCGTCACAACGCCGCACAGGGGCGACAGCGCATCTCTCATCTTCTGCGCGGCGTCCAGGTCCGAGGAGAGGATGCTCCGGCACATACTCTCCACGGCTGCCGGAGCGATATTCGAAACCACGGAGATCACCCCGGCTGCCATAATCGTCCGTTGGGTCATTATCGCGTATGTAATGTCGTCATCGCCCGACATGATCTGGAACTCAGGCCCAACGAGCGCACGAGTCCGAGCCATTCGGTCCAGATTCCCCGTGGCCTCCTTGACGGCGTGAATGTTGGCAAACTGGTCTGCCAGGATTGCGAGGTCCTCGACAAGGAGCTCAGTCCCCGAACGCCCCGGTATCACATAGGGAACGAAGGAGACATCAGGGAACATCTCAGCCAGGACTCCGTAGTATTCGGTACGGAGTTCCAGAGATGATGGGCCGTTGTAGTAACAGTCTACCAACAGCGCAGCCCGGGCGCCGTTCTCTACAGCGTGCTCCGTGCTCTCGACTGCCTCCTGTGTGGAGTTGCTTCCCGTCCCCGCGATGACGCCACATTTTCCGCTGGCGCACGCGAGTGTGCGCTCGATAATCTCATTGTGCTCGTCCCAGCTGAGAGTCGGGGACTCCCCGGTCGTCCCAGTGGGAAGAAGCCCTGTGATCCCCTGCTCTATCTGGAACTTGAGATTCTGCTCGAGGCCGTCCCAGTCAACTCCGCCGTCCGCGGTCATCGGGGTTATCAGCGCAGTCCATGCACCTTCAAAGTTCATCTTTACCTCAAATAGCTATGCTTAGTTGTATTTGAGGCTGCGGAGGACGAACCCCCGCAGCCCTGTTGCCGTGCTTCCCCTCCGGTCTTGCGCCGGATGTGGAATATTCTACCATCATGGGCGTACTATCGCAACTACCGCTTCAGATTCTGCCCTCCGACCGCATCTCCCGCATGAACCTGACGCGCTCCCTGAGGAGGGCGCCGAGGCCGACCAGAAGTCCGAGGAAGGCCGCAAAGTCGCCGATGTACGGCAGACTCGTCACGATCCAGAAGATCAGCAGGCCGACAAACAGCAACCTGTACGGCGACCCTACAGGCTTCCCGGAACGCCCGAGTACCCATTGGCCGATCGCGAGGGCGGTGACTACCCGGCTGATGTAGAGCATGATCAGGTACATAGCAAACATTATGAGCGCCAGTGGAAAGCCGATCACCGTCAGTATCATGCTCCCGATCACCACCGGGATCACTATTAGCGCCCCCAATCCCACAACCAGGGACATCCAGAGGCTTCGAGAAACCGCCTCTCCTGATGAAACCATAGTCCGCGGTGCCACCGCAATCAGAAGCGCCCCGACTAGGTAGAGGGCGAAGAATCCTATCACCCGCAACACCCAGCGGAACGGCCCGACAAAATCCTTCCCGGAGGATGGCTTCTCCTCGACGGTCTTCCCCATGATCTGCGCCCCCGGGTCTATCTTCACCGGCTGCGAACTAGTATAGAACAAGTTGCCCTTTATGACCGCCTGAGGACCCACGCTGACTCGACTCGCGGTGACGCGTACGTCCCCGCCGACGGCACCGTTGATCCTAGCCTTGTCCGCTGCGATCCTGAGGTTTCGCCCGACCGAGCCGTCAATGCCGACATCGGCCCCGGCGACGAAGAGATCGCGGCCTATTTCACCGGCTCCGGCGAGAAGGACTCTTGCGCCCGTGATCACCCCGTTGCCGGCTGCCTTGGCTGAAACGGTTACATCGCTTCCCGCCGCACGGATGTTGTTCGCAACTTGCCCGCCTATCTCCGCGGTGCTGGCTGCGAGGTTCAGGCTGCCGGTGATCGTAGCTGTCTCGGTGACCCGGAGCTCGCTCACGAAGGCGCTGACGTCGCCGGAAACCGTGCCTCCGAGGACGAGTGACTGCCCGAACGCGTAGAGCTCATCCTCAAGTACAGTCCCCTCAGCGATCAACATCTTGTCCTGCCCCGTGATCTCCGCCGCGCGGAGTGTGGAAGCGCACGTAATGAGCAGTGAGAACACAATCACGCGGGCCCAAGATCTCATATCACATACCTCCATGCAGGGGATATCCGCTCTCACGAGCAGTCACCGTCAATCCACACACTCCGGAAATGCCGAGCAACTGTCCAGATGGATTGTACCATATCGCATTACCACGGACAATGGAGAATCGAATGGCAGCAGACGTGCCGCAGATTTTGCTTGACGCGACCGGCTTTCGTCCATAGAATAGGCTTGCCGGAAGGCCGGCACAACACTCACAGGAGGGTTAACGATGAAACGGTACATCTGCGACGTATGTCAGTACATCTACGATCCCGAGATGGGGGATCCGAGCAACGGCGTCCCGCCGGGGACAGCGTGGGAGGACGTCCCCGAGGATTGGGTCTGTCCCGAGTGCGGCGTTGGGAAGGAGATGTTCTCCGAACTTGAAGATTAGAGAAGGCATAGACTGGATCGGCACGCTCAATCCCTCGCTCCGGCGTTTCGATGTCATCATGCGGACCGAGTACGGCACTACGTACAACGCCTACCTCATTCGCGACGACAGGATCGCCGTCGTTGACGCGAATTCCGGGAAACTCACGGATCTGTTCTTGAGCAAGTTGCGGTCGGAAGTCGATCCCGCGAAGGTGGATTACATCATCGTCCAGCACACTGAACCCGATCACACGGGTTCTCTCGGCGCTCTGATCGATCTATGTCCGAGGGCCGAGGTGATCTCCACAAAGATCGCGGCGAGATGGCTGCGAGAGATGCTCAATCGGGATTTCAGCTCGCGTGCCGTTGAGGACGGCGAGGAAATCAGCCTGGGCAGCAAGACGCTGAGATTCGTGACGGTTCCGTTCTGGCACTGGCCGGACACCATGTTCACTTATCTGCCCGAAGAGCGGATGCTCTTCCCCTGCGACGGTTTTGCTGCCCACTACTGCGATGAGCGAATGTATGATGATCTCGTGGATCGCGACCTCTACGAATCCGAGCGGAGGCGCTACTACGATGTGATAATGCGGCCGTTCGCCGACAAGATTCACGAGGGTGTGCAGAAGGTCACAGGTCTCGATATCGAACTCATCTGCCCGAGCCACGGGCCTATCGTGAGGCAGGATGCCAGAAAGATACTTGACCTCTATGAGGAATGGGCGTCATCGCAAAGGATACCCGAACAGCGGGTGACGATACTCTACGCATCAGCATACGGGAACACACGGCGCATGGCAGAGTGCATCGCAGAAGGAGCGTCGCTGCGCGCTGAGGTATCGCTCTTCGACGCAGCAACTGCAGACCCGGAAGAGGTTCGGAATGCCGTCGAGGCTTCCAAGGGAGTGATTGCTGGATCGTGCACCATCAACGGAGATGCGCTCGAGCCGGTTTGGAGCCTGCTCGGTCTGTTCGCGCTGGTCAACAGGAAGGGCAAGGCAGGGGCCGCCTTCGGGTCGTACGGCTGGAGCGGAGAGGCCGTTGGGATGATCGAGGAGCGAATGCGAAGCCTGCGGCTGAAGGTGGTCGAGTCGGGGCTCCGATTCTGCTTCGTGCCCACTGAGAACGACCTTGCGAAATGCCGGGCGTTCGGCGAGGAGTTCGCCGGCGGTCTGTGACACTGAGGACACGGGGAAAGGGATCGGAGAGGCCCCTTTCCCCGCAGTTCAGGCTCTACTGGATTCTCTCCAGTTGCACATTCCCGACATCCTCGATATCCATTGTGGCGACGCCTATCACCTTGTCCGCGCCGCCGTAGTAGACGTAGTACTGGCCGTCCATCTCGACAGCCCCGCATGTAAACACGACGTTCGGCACCAGTCCGTGCAGCTCCCAGTTCTCCACGGGAGAGAGGATCGGGTCTACGGAACGCCCGATGACCCTCGATGGATCGTCGAGATCGAGCATGAGCACGCCCAGCCGGTAGTTGCGGCTGTGGTCCACACCGTGATAGAAGTTGAGCCAGCCCTGTTCGGTCTTGATCGGCGGCGCGCCGGCTCCGATGCGGTTGCAGTCCCATCCGCTCGGTTGCACGCGCATAATGATCTTGTGGTCATGCCAGTGGATCAGATCCTCGGAGTAGGCAATCCAGATGTCGGGGAAGGTTCGATGCAGCATCACGTACTTCCCGTTGATCTTCTCAGGAAATATGACGACGTCTTTGTTGTCCATGTCCGGCAGGATGCATCCGTGCTTCTTATACGTGATGAAGTCCCTGGTCGAGAGCAGTCCCACCCGACAGCGCCAAGGAATGTTCGTGACGGCCCCTCCGGGCTCCGCGGCACAGCACGGGTAGACTGATGCACCGGTGTATGTGATGTAGTACGTCCCCTCGATCTCGGTGATCCGCGGGTCCTCAACTCCCAATCGCTCGAGTTCGTCTCCAAGCGATTCGTAAATCGGCAGCGAATCTCGCCTCGCGATGTCCAGGCCGTTCACGCTGACCGCGTGCCCGAACCTGGAAATGCCGTCGTCGCCTATGGCACGATACAGGATGTGAATCTCGCCGTTGAGGCGCGCGGCGGCGCAGTTGAAGACCGCCTGGTTCTCCCACCAGTTATCGGTTGGGACTAGCACAGGGTTTCGATCGTAACGTCTTAACTCCATCAGTACCTCTACGAGAAAGAATAGCACTAAGTTGCCGGTTGGCTGCGCCCCGTCAGAGAGCGCCGATCCTGCCAGGAGGCATCGCGCAGGAAGCCAACTGGAGCTTCGCGCATGGTAGCACACCGAGCTCGACACGTCAAGGACATATATGCCATATTTTCGTCACGCCTTCCGCCGCATTGCGAAAGGCGCTAAGTCTACAACGTCCATTATCGGCGCGCGAACGGCAAATCTGCTGGGTAAGATGACGAACAATTGTGCTCTGCGTTCCCCAGCAACTCAGTATTGAACTTCCGGATGCCATCTGGTATAATGACACGGTCATTCGCATCAGTCGTGGGGCTTCGCAGGAATCTCGTGGCGCCATGGTCTAACGGTTAGGACACGGCTCTTTCAAGGCCGCGGCGGGGGTTCGACTCCCCCTGGCGCTACCAATATATTCGACTCAATAGCTACTGGATCTAGAAGCCTGCACTCCAATAGTCCTTCTTTGCCGTCCGCCACTATCTCTATCACGAACTGGCGCACGATTCGGCCTCGAGCCCCATCGTCGTCCGATTCTGCGGCTTCCCGTATGGTAGCAGCAAGGTTTCGAATCTCGGAGACGTCCACGGGATCGGGCTTCGCAGGGATACGCACGGCTCTCAGTTCTTCCAGTACGGCCTCGACTTCCTGTATCCGGGCTTTCAGTTCATCCGAGAGTCCGATCTCCGCTGCGACATCATAGTAGCCTTTCAGTTGCTTCTCGAGGTCCTTCACTTTGTGCCTCGCCTCGTCTGCAGCCTGCATTAGGGCCCGCCATTCCTGTTCGATGCCGGCGTTGATCTCGTCGACGATGCGAGGCAGGGTCTGCTCGGCGGAACTCATGCGTTCGATCAGCAGGTCGAGAAGAGACTGCTCTAGGTTCTCGCGCTCGAGTTTCCACATGGGGGCTGAGCAGCCGGCATGTCTTCGGTACACGTGTGACCCGCATGCATAGCTGTCGACGCCGTGCTTGTTCGTGCTGGTGTAGTTCTCGCCACAGTGCCCGCATTTGATCAGACCCGCGCTCAGAGTCCAACGGCTCGGCTGACCCTTGTGCGACCGCTTCACCCTTGGCTGGTGCTTTGTCATGGCGTAGATCGCATCTCCCTGCTCAACGGTTATGATCGCCGGATGCGCGTTCTCGACCACGATCCATTCCGAGGGATCGCGTTCTAGTATGCGGTGCCGATCCGAGTAATCGCGTTTGTTCCAAAAGCCGTATCCAGCATACTGGTAGAGCCGGGTGGCTTCCGTGAGGATTCCCTGGATCGTGCTTGGCGACCAGAGAGTGCGACCGGCAGGCGTAGGAACTCCCGCTTCGGTGAGCCGACCGGCCATCGCGTCGTATCCGAGACCTTCCTTCAGTCTCCAGTCCACGAGCATTATCCTCGCCCATTCCCAGATCTGCACTCCGCCAAACTCATGGTCGTCGAGCAGCCATATCAGTTTGCCGGCCTGCTCGTGCTGGCCGCCCCTTCGTGTCGGCACGTGGAACGGCTTATAGCCGAAAAGTGTCCAGCCGCCGTTCTTGTAGGCATGGCCGGTCTCAGGGTCGCGCTCGGAGAAGTTGAGTTTCATGCAGGGGATGACCTTGTTTCGTATCCTGAGGGACTGCACATGTGCTATTGTCCAAGTCATGCTCGAAAGGAGCACACCGCTCTCGGTGTCGGGGTCGAAGTAGCCCTCGGAAACGCTTTCTATCCTCACCCCATACTTCAGCAACTCTTCTTCCAGGGCGCTTGCCCCGCGCTGCCGGGAGAATCGGTCGTAGTTCGAGACGACGAGCACGGTCGTCTCCGGATCCGCCTTTGCGTCTTCCACCATGCGATGGAACTCGGTGCGAAGGTCATCGTCGCGGAAGGCGGATTTCGCCAGATCCTCGTACCATTCCTTGATCTGGTAGCCCTTGGAGGTCGTGTGGGCGATGATCTGCCGCTTCTGCACCTCGGGGCTCAGGTTCTTCTCCGCCGATCGGTCGTGAGAAACGCGGATGTATACTCTGGCCTTCTCCTCTGCGATGATGCTTCCAGATGGAGGCTTCCTCGATTTCAGGATTTCAGATAATGACATTTTCTATGACGGCCTCCTTCCGGGGAGTGATCTCACATCGCACCTGCAAGGTCACAGATCTGGTTATACATAAGTTCTCTCAAAAAAATCCGACTGGCCGACCGAGTTTTCGATCAGTTCTTGTATAAGGGAACTGCGGACACTTTCTCGGCTGTCCATCCGGGACGGAATCCTTGTCCGCGGAGTCTAGAAATGCACAATCGAATACGCACACAACTGACGTGGGAGCCTCGAGCCGATGTCCCGGCGTCCCTGGAATCGTTCATGCTGGCGGCCGCGGAGACGCTTCGCCTCGAGGTGTTTCGCGCGAGACGAGCCTTGTGCGAAGCGAATCAGCGGGCGGACAGCGTTCTTTCAAAACGGGATGATTCCGCCGACAGGCACGTCAAACTGGCTCGGAAGCACAAGCTCGAAGAGGAGCTCCGAACGCTGGAAGCGGAGCTGTCTGAGCGACCCCAGCCATCCGGATTTGGCACCTTCTGACGATTTCTGGGTGACAATGGCCGATCAGTCCGCACTTGCTACCCGAATATTTTGGTATCACAATGGGATTATAATGCGAATTCCAATAAATCATAAAACATTATCCCCGACGCGGATCTATTTTCGGAGGATGCTTGGGAAGCCCCCCCCGCCGGCCCGACACGTTCGGAGAGCGGAGCTTTGGTTTACGTCTCCGGATCCGGCGGCTGGTAGTCCTTGAAGAGACTGTCGAGTTTGCGCTTGTCCAGCTTCAGCGTAAATTGGACAGATTCGGCTCCGGATGAAGTGTACAAACGTTTGTTCTGTCGGCTGTTCTTTCCCATCTGATCACCCGAAAGGGAAGAAGGGGAGGAACGAGACAATGAACGAGACGAAGACAGAGAATGGTACGGCCAGGAAGCTGATCAAGACGGCGCGCCGGGCCACGAGGCGCGTATTCACGGCGGAGGACAAGATCCGGATCGTGATGGAGGGCATCCGGGGCGACGACCCGGTGACGGTAGTCTGCCGGCGCGAAGGAATCCATGCCAACATCTACTACAAGTGGCTGAAGGACTTCATGGAAGCCGGGAAGTCGCGCCTGAAGGGCGAGGACCTACGAGGGGCCACGAAAGCTGAGGTAGATGCCCTGAAGGACGAGAACTCGAAGCTGAGGCAGGTAGTAGCCGACCTGTCCGTCGAGAACCTGACGCTTAAAAAAAGTCTCTTCTGAAGCCTCCGAGGGAACGCATGAAGTACGAGAGGCTGTCGGAAGAGGAGAAGTCTTCGATCATCGAGGAGGTCGGCAGGAGCCGGCTCTCGATCAGCGAATCGCTCCGGTGCCTCGGGATCCCGCGCTCGACCTACTACAGCTGGCTCAAGCGCAGGGACGGGGAGCCGAAGCCGAGGACGCCGGTGAACAGGCTTACGGGGCCCGAGGTAGAGCGAGTCGTCGAGTACGCGAACGAACTGCCGGACCTGCCCGCGAGAGAGCTGGCCTGGCATATCACCGACAGGGCCGGCTTCATATCCGAGTCGAGCGTGTACAGGATACTGAAGTCGAGAGGCCTGCTCCCGGACGCTCCCGAGCTTCCGATGCCGGCGGCTGACGAGTTCCACACGAAGACGGGCAGGCCGAACGAGATGTGGGCGACGGACTTCACGTACGTGAAGGTGATCGGCTGGGGCTGGTACTACATCGGCGGGATACTCGACGACTTCAGCCGCTACCTGATCTGCTACGAGGTGAAGCGCGACATGACTGGTAACACGGCGAGCGATCTCGTGATGCGCGCGATCGAGATAACGGGGCTTGCCGGCGTACCGGTGGAGTATCGGTCCACCAAGCTGCTCTCGGACAACGGCAGCGGCTACATCTCGGAGACTTTCAACCGGTTTCTGGTCTCCCAGGGCATCGGTCACATCTATGCGAGGCGGAATCACCCTCAGACGAACGGGAAGTTCGAGCGGATGAACAAGACCGCGAAGGAGCGGATCTGCCTCGTGCAGTTCTACTCGCCGGGGGAACTGGAGGCGGCGGTTGAGGAGTTCGTGCACTGGTACAACCATGTGCACTACCATGAGCGGATCGGCACCATGCACCCGGTGGACGTCTACATGGGCCTGGGAGATGAGATCAGGGCGAGGCGTGCGGCGGTGAAGGCCGAGACCCTGGCGGAACGGCGGCTGGCGAACCGGATGCAGGCGGCCCGCGTGCATCCGGACACGTTGCCGCAGACAGGAATCACGCCGCACATCCTCACTGACATGAAAGACTGAGACTACCTGAGTCGCCTTCGCCAGGACAGCACTTGAGCCGGTGTGCGCTCCTGCTGAAAGCGCGACACCGTGATCAAGTGCGGATGGCGGCGCACGATGGAATCAGGGGCTGCGATCACCGGAACCAGGGTCGGTGCCGCACGAGGCAGACCTCGGGTTTGACAGAGCAACAGATCGCCGTATAATGTTTGCAGGGAAAGGCGGACTGACGGGACAATGTGTATGCTTCTCAGAGGTGCAGATTGTCCAACTTACGCTGAACCGCTACACTCGCTCGGATACCGTCCGCCGGCGCCCGAGGCGGTGCTCACAAGGCCGCTGGAGACGCCTCTGCTATCGCGGGAACACATGCTTGGTTCCACTTGATATGTGGTACATACTTTGGGGGCAGGTCAACCTTGGTCTGAACCCCGGAATCTGATCCACTCGCCATGTTAGGATTTTAGAGCTATAATGCCTCGAGGAGGATCAGATGAAGAGGAACAGATACACGGAGCCGCAGATCGTGTTTGCGCTCCAGCAGGCGGAGTCCGGGACGCCGGCCGCCGAGATATGCCGGAAGATGGGAGTGTCGGAGAACACCTTCTACAGGTGGAAGAGGCAGTACGCCGGTCTGAGCGTCTCTGAGATCCGGCGTCTGCGCCAGCTTGAGGAAGAGAATGGCCGTCTGAAGCAGGTGGTGGCTGACCTTACGCTGGACAAGGCGATGCTGCAGGAGGTGCTGCGAAAAAAGTTCTAGCGCCTGCCCGCGGCAGGGAGATGGTCCGGTATTTGATGGTCTGCTATGGGGTGAGCGAGCGGAGGGCGTGCAGGGCGCTCGGATTCAGCAGGTCCACGCAGAGATACCGGAGCATTGCGGACAGGCGCGAGGAACTGAGGATACGGCTGAGGGATCTGGCGGCAGCACGTCCCAGCTACGGATACCGCAGGCTGTGGCTGCTGCTTCGGCGGGAGGGCTGGACGGTAAATCACAAGCTGGTTGCACGACTCTACCGCGAAGAAGGCCTGGCGCTGAGGAAGAGGAAGCCGAAGCGCAGAGTAAGCGCCGCCAGGCGGGAAGGCGTCCCGACACCGGGGGAGACAAACGAGAGTTGGAGCATGGACTTCATGGCCGATGCTCTGTATTCCGGCCGGCAGATCCGGGTGCTTACGATAGTGGATAACTTCAGTCGCGAGAGCCTCGCGATCCGGGTGGGATTCAGCCTGAAGGGAGACGACGTCGTCGAGGTCCTGAACGGCTTGCTCAGGGAGAGAGGACGACCGAGAAGCATTCGGGTGGACAACGGGACGGAGTTCACCTCGGTAGTGATGGACCAGTGGGCATACTGGAACAACGTGGAGTTGGACTTCACCCGCCCAGGCAAGCCCACGGACAACGCGTTCATCGAGTCTTTCAACTCAAGATTCCGCCAGGAGTGCCTGAACGAGCACTGGTTCATGTCACTGGTGGACGCGCAGGAGAAGGCCGAGTCATGGAGGCAAGACTACAACGCGAACAGGCCGCACAGCTCTCTCGGGAACATGACCCCGGAGGAGTTCGCCCGCAGCCGGCGAAGGATAGAAACAGAGGAGGCCGACGGCTCTGTTGAGACCCATCAACTGCTAGTCGCTGCAGGCTGAAAACTAATGTTAAGGGTGGTACAGAAACGGGGGCAAGTCCACACATGCTTGGTTCCACTTGATATGTGGTACATACTTTGGGGGCAGGTCACTGCCGAGCGGTGCGGGACGTCAACATGAGACGGAGGGCGCTCCGAAGCGAAGTCCACGCATCTCCGGCGTTCTTGGGACTGAGAGGATCAGTCGCAAGTAGAGCCCTCATCGCCACATCCATCGAAACACTGCAATACGCATACGAGCGCGGTATTCGCACATCCGGACCATCGGGTCCGCAGCAGTGTGAGAGAGATGCCCAACCGGCAAGGTCAAGTTGGGAGTGGCTCGCTTACCCACCGCCTGCCATCCGGTATCAACCTGAAGTGCATCTCTCTGGGTCGAATGGCTCCGGGTCGGGCTGGCGCTACCATTTCCCCTCACAATGTGACCCTACGTCGCGCTCGCCGTATTCATGCTACGGGCAATGCCTTTGCCCCAAGCAAACGTACCGAGAATTCGCCTGGAATGTGGAATACTAAGAACGCACCCGAAGCAGGATAGCCCAAGGAGTTCTCAGTATGTCCGAACGTGAGCGGGAGCCGCAGGCAAGGCAGGAGATCCGCAAGGCGGAATTGCCCACCGAACTCAAGAACATCCTCAAGTCACTTAGCGTTACGCGGTCCCAATGCAGTCTCTACGGGCCGGACCATCCCAGCACCAGGGAGATGGCTCAGGACGTCGCGCGCGCGCTAGCCGAGTTTCTGGACGAGTTCGGGCCAGCGACTCTGGTGTTCTCCAAGGACGCCGTCATCGTGAACGACCGCTATTACGCCCCTACATCGGAGAGCCAGAGCGTCTTCAATAGGCTCTATGCAAGGGCGACTATGGCCGTCACGTTCACCGGCCCCCCGCCGGTCGGCCAGCTGACTGAGTTCCTGGCCTTCCTGAATGCCGACCCATCCGAGATTCGGGAGCACAGCGGACCCAGCGCATATCTGAGAGAGCGAGGCGTTACGAAGATCGCAGTGACTCAGGCAGTGTACGCCGGTGAAGACGAATCCCAAGGCGAACACGACGACGGAGGGGTCCTAGCTGTACCCTCGCTAGACCGCGCAGTTGCTGGCGCGATAAACTGGCTGTCCAGACACGATGACGACGTTGACTTGCCGAGGGTCCCGATCTCGGAGATTCTCGCAAACCCCGACATGGCCGCGCGCCTGATTCGCGAAGCTGTCAGCAAACTGCACGCATCGGGCCGCACCGAACCCTCGGCTGAGCTGGCGACCAAGGTCATCAGAGAAATGAAAGACCTTTCGGTGGACGACACGGCGGGATGGGATAGCGCGGCGCCGAGAATACGTGAGGCGATCCTCAAGCTTCCGAAACATCTGCGACCCGGCGTCCTCGGATTCGACGCCGACAAGGAGAGCAGTCTGTGTGCCTCCCCTCGTACGACCGTTGACAGCGCCGAGTTCGATGCAAGACTCCGCAGGCTGCTGCCCGATTCAGAAGTAACGGGAGGCGCGCAGTGCCTGCCGACAATCGAGGATCTGGAAAGCCTTTTCAACGCCCAGTGCACCGGCCTCCTGCCCAACTGGCAGGCCGAACTCCAGCCGGATAGACTAGCGCAGGCTTCGGGGCGCAGCTACCTGATGCTCATGACATGGGAGGGGAACGCCGCCGAACACAGCCGAATAGCCCACAGGCTGGCCGATCTGGTGCGGATTGAGATAGAAATCGGGAGCCTCGATACGGCCGTCGGTCTTGCAGGCGGCCTTGCGGCGGAAGCCTGCCGTGTAGACGCGCTGCCGGGCAGGTGCACAAACGCGGTCAACGCGTTGCAGAGCCTCGGAGTCCCTACCCTGAGGACTCTTCTGGAACACTCGATTGTCTCTGAAGATTCGCGGTCCCACACGACCGCGGCGCAGATGGTAGAGTGCGTGCCGGAACTGGCACTGAACGCGATTGAGATGCTGAGCGGCAGCACGAGCGCGCTGTTTGCGGACTCGCTCAAGATCGGGGTGTGCAAGGCGGAGAAGAGCGCGGCGCCCAGTCTTCGGCGGCTGATCGAAAGCGCATCGCCTCTGGCAAGAGAGTTTGCGCTCGACGTGCTGGTGGAGTCTCATGCGGATTGGGCCTTCCGCGAACTGCAAGAGAGTCTTGATCAGGCACCACCCGAGTTAGTCGCGGCGGCACTGACCAAACTGCGCAATCACATGTCCGCCGCGGCAGTTCGTATCTGCGTCAGGCAGTTGAGGCACAGACGATGCGACGTCAGATGCGCGGCGCTGGGTGCGCTGGGGGCCGCTCATGACGAGGCAGCGTTCCCTCCCCTGGTGGCGTGTGCGATCAGGCCCGGATTCCTGGGAAGGCGGGAGCGCGAGCAGTTGGCTGCGATCAGGGCACTTGGCGCGTTAGGAATCCCGGAAGCGGTGGTCGTGCTGGAACGCGTGGCCGCGAGTCGCAGTGTGCTCTTCCCGTCTCGTGCTCGGCGAATCCGCGAGGCAGCGCTTGCGGCGATCTGCGACATTAGAGACAAGTCAGGCGTCGCACAGGAGAAAGCCGCATGAGGAGTTCAGAGAACATGGAAAACGAGACAAGCGTCCCGGCAAATGAACCGTTTGCGGCGCGGATGCGTTCCCAGGTATCGGAGTCGGTTGCCAAGACCTCAGCTTGCGTTCGTAACGTCGCGCTGTACGGTCGCTTTCATCCAGTAGTTCAGGAACTCACGGAGTCGTCCAGCCAAGCGCTGCAGGCGATTCTCGACGTGAACCCGAGATTGGTGATAATGGTCTCAGATTCCGACCTTATACTGGACAGCTTCCCTCTTACTGATAACACCGATGCGATACGTTCATTCGCCAGACTCCTGTGGAACGCGGGCATCGGAGAGTTGAGCTTCCTGTGCGGCATAACCGGGGAGGAGATCCTGGGGCTCGCCGAGATTCTCAGCCTGAGCGCTCAGGAGATCGGGCTCCGCGGGGGAATCGAACGGGAATTGGATCAGAGGGGGATAACTCACATCTCCATCGGAGGATGCGTGTTGCCCAGCGAGTTCAGGGAGGGCACCGACCCGGCCCAGATATACGACGAGGCCCTCATGCTTATCGAGGAAGCAATGGTCGCCGTACAGTCCGGGCTCAGCATCAGAATCCCGGAGATCAGAGCGGTCGTCTCGGACTCCCTGCAGAGTCTTATGGCGGACGAGAGTTCGCTGCTGGCCCTCACGAACATAAGAAGCTACGATCGCTATCTGTCCGAGCACAGCGTAAACGTCAGCATTCTCTCGATGGTGCTCGCGCGAGACCTGGGAATTGACACTGCGGGCGCGCTGGAACTCGGTGTCTCGGCGATGCTCCACGACGTGGGCAAGGTCTTCATATCAAAGGATGTGGTGGCAAAGCCGGGCAAACTCACGGAGCAGGAATGGGAACAGATGCGCCGGCATCCGGCGGAGGGGGCGAGAGCGCTTGCGGCAATGCAGAACATGCCCCCGCTCGCGCCCACCGTTGCGCTCGAGCATCATATCTACTGCGACGGAGCGGGCTATCCCGCGCTCACAACCGGCCAGACACCGCACCTCTGGAGCCGCCTGGTCGCCATAGTGGACACCTACGATGCATTGACAACTGACAGGCCGTACCGTGAGAGATGGTCGGCTGAAGAGGCAATAGCATGGATGCTCTATGAGACCGCCAATCGGTACGACAGGCAACTGCTCGCGAGGTTCGCCTCGCGTGCCCGCCTCTTCCCGATCGGCTCCATTGTGAAGCTCACATCCGGCGAGACGGCGATCATAGTCGGAGGAACGCGCATGCTGCCCCATCGCCCACGGATGAGGATACTGGAAGAGCGCGACGGTGCGCTCGTGCCCACTGAGATTGTTGACCTCTCCCAAGATGCCGATTCACATCGCTCGCCTATCGCCCTCGCACAGCCGGTAGAAGTATTGCTTCGCTACACCGACAGGTTGCTGGTTCACAGCACCTGACGTCGCGACGGCCGCCAATGATTGTCCAACATGTGAACCCGTTCTCCCGCTCATGGGCTACTCTCAGCTTGACAGAGTGGCGAAAAAAGCCTACAATAGATGACAGAAGAGGTAACGAAGTGGGGCATCTCGGAGGCGGCCTCGGATGACTCGCATACCCAGTCGTTAGCCTCGCAGCAAAGAGAAGAAGGGCAGTAAACGTAGATGAGAAAGAGCAACATAGTTTTTCGCCTCACCATGCCGATCCTCGCAGTACTTCTCGCCACCACTTGCGCGGTAGCCGCGCGTGCGGGCGAGTACAGGGCCTTCTGGGTTGACGCCTGGGGTGACGGGGTGCTGAACCAGACCCAGGTGAACACTCTTCTTGGGCAGGTAGGCAACGCGAGCAGCCTCGGGCAGATACGTGAAGCCAACTGCAACACGGTGATCGTGCAGGTTCGCCGGAACTGCGACGCGAACTACCCGTCCTCGATGGGCGAGCCGTACATGAGCGGGCTGACCCCGGCAAACTTCAACTCCCTGCAGGCGGTCATCAACGCAGCGCATGACACCACGGGCGGGAAGAAGCGGATCGAGGTGCACGCGTGGATCGTGACCTTCCGGA
>JAGONM010000042.1 GCA_017993055.1 Armatimonadota bacterium | reverse complement strand
GCCCGAGACCTCGATAGCACTGGCGTACGACTTCGAATAGGCCGATCCAAGCACACTGTGAAGGTCAACCCAGCTCGATTCCGATCCGCTCCAGAGGCTCGCCCGGTCTACATAGCCAATGGTGGCGTGTCCTACCTGCAACCCGTGCGATACGCCCTGCGCCTCGGATGCGCTGCTGCCGATAGGATTGAGATCCACAAAACTCGCCGTCGAACCACGCCAGAGTCCGGCGTGGTTCGACCCATCTATCTTGGCATAGCCAACCTGCTGCCCGTGTGAGACGCCGGACGCGGAAGACTCCCGATATCCCACCGGATGTATGTCGACCCAACTCTCAGCAGTTCCGCTCCACAGGCTGGCGTGTTTGATCATCTGTGTCAGGTGAAGATCCTTGACCCAGCCAACCTGCTGTCCGTCAGAGACAGCATACGCGATGGAATTCCCCAGCGTACCGGGGTTCAGGTTCACAAAGCTGGCCTTCGTGCCGGACCACAGGGCTGCCAGCGCGCCACCGGATATAGATAAGCTACGATATCCGACCTGCTGTCCTTCAGACATGCCAAAGACGTCCGAGGCGTCACCGCCTGGATGGAGATCCACCCAACTCGAAGCCGATCCGCTCCACAGGACGGCGCGGGTGCAGTTGTTGACGAACGCATATCCGCCCTGCTGCCCACCGTAAGCGCACCTGGCATACGACTCGTAGCTGCCGGCTGGGTTGAGGTCCGTGAAACTCGCGGCCGTTCCGTTCCACAGGCTTGCGTGGAATGAACCGTTTGGGTAGTCGCCAACGTACGCCCATCCGACCTGCTGTCCTCCCGAAACCCCCAGGGCTCGGGAGGTGATATGCACAGTGGGATGCAGCTTGACTACCTCCCAGTCGGCGAAGGCGGAGGTGGTTGAGCCTATCAAGGCAAGCAGTACGGCAAGTCCGATCAGGCACTTCCTGTTCAATGTGAGTCTCCTCGGGGTGGGATCATCAGCGGGAGAGCCGGTCCGCCTACCAGCTATCTATGCAAGATTCGTGCCAAAACGGGCGTCAGTCCGGCAATACCACCAGCGAACAGACGGCAGAAGGGGCGGGAGTACAACTCCCGCCCCAACTTCGCAGCCCTGGCCGGCACGGAGCCACGGCCACTATAACATCTCGTCGGCGATGGTCTGGAAGAACGGCAGGGCGTACTCGCCGTACTTCGGGCCGGCGGTGCGGCGGATCTGGACGACGATCAGGTCGTGGTCGAGGTCGACGCGCAGGATGCAGCTCGACGCCGAGCCGTGACCGATCGTATGCGGGCCGAAGATCAGGTCCTTCGGGTCGAGCGACATGAACGGCGCGCCGGGCTTGTGCTCGGGCATCCAGGTGAGGCCGATCCCCCAGTCCACCTTGATGCCGGGGTAGTACTTGCTCAGGTCGGTCGGCAGGAGCGTCTCGAACGTCTCCCTGGAGATGAACTGCTTGTCGCCGTAACTCCCCCGGTTCGCCCAAAGCTGCGCCAGGATGCCGAGTTCGCGGGAGGTCAGATTGGCCCCGTACGCGAGGTCGTCGAGCGGCACGTCGTTGATCCCCATCGGGCGGAAGAGGTCCTCGTGGAAGAGGCGGACGATGCTCTTGCCGGTCATGTACTCCATCGCCTTGGCCGCGAGGTCGTAGCCCATGCCGTTGTAGACGTGCTGGCGGCCGGGATGGACTGCGGCGAGTCCGTTGAGCGCGACATTGTCGAGCCAGGGATTGTGGATGCCGCCCCACTCGCCGTGCCCCTCGAAGCCGCTGGTGTGGGTGAAGAGCTGGCGGTAGGTCAGCATGTGATCGCCCTTCGTCGGGAAGCCGGGGACGACCTTGCCTATGGGGTCGTCGAGCTTGCAGTATCCCTGGTCGAGGAACCGGCTGAAGAGCATGCCGCTGACGGCCTTGGTGATCGACATCACGTCGGTGCGGTAGTCGAGCCCGACCGGCCCGAACGCGGCCTCGGTGACGATCACCCCGTGCCTTGCCACCAGGATGGTGAACGGCTCACCGGAGTCCTCCGCCCACTTCTTGCAGATGGCGTCGATCTTCTCCTTGGCATCGGGCTGCATCCCGGCCTCGGCGAGCTTCCCCTCGTGGAGGACGGGGAACGGCTTGTCGAGCGTCTTCGGCGCGGCGAGCTTCCTGGCCTTGTCCGTCAGGCCAAGAAGCTTCAGTTTCAGGGCAAGCTGATAGTCGTCGGCCAGGACCGCCGCTGACTCGGTGACGGTCGCCGGAGCACCGGTGGGCTTGGCCTCGAAGAGAGCTGCCACGAACTTGGCGCCGTTCTCGGTCTCAATGATGGCGTCGCGAAGGATGCGATCCGCGTCACTCGATGCTCGCTTCTCGATCTCGGCCCAGGTCTTCTCATCGAACGGCTTGCCCGGATACGGCATCGTGACCTTCGCCGTGCCGTCGAGGCCGATGCCTTCCGGAGGATCGCAGTAGGTGGTCACGGCTCGGCGGACCGGCGTGCCGTCCTTCATCTTGCCTTCGAGGTAGACCATGTACCGTCCGGGCTTCTCGGCCGCCTTGACTTCGTTCAGCGACGAATCGAACCAGCGCACGGTGAGCGGGATGTCGCCCTCCAACTCCTTCACTCGATCGGGATGACGCCATTCGAAGGCCGGCGGCCCCATCCATCCGTTCCAGAAGACATATCCGTTCCAGGGACCGACGGTATCTATCTCCTCGCGGAGGAACGCCCTGGCGTTCTCGGCGGCCTGGATCTCGGCGGTGATCTCGTCGGCCTTCGCGCTGGCATAGACCTCCATGATGAGCGCCCATCCACCGATGCCGTTCTCGACCTTGGCGAGGATCGAGTTCGCGCCCTTCTTGAGCCTGACGCTGAAGCGGTCGGAACGGGCGACGGCGGCGCGCTGGATGAAGTTCTCGTGCGCGAGCTTGCCATTGACCCAGACCTTGACCGCATCATCTGAGCCGAGGAAGAAGAGCGCCTCCTGGGCCTTCGGCGACTCGATCTCGGTGTAGGCATAGGCGAGCTTGTAGTCGGTGTCGGTGTATTGAGCGATGAAGTCGAGGACATCGCCGTCGAGCTTGACGGACTTCGCGGCGACTCGGATGGTCTTCGCCGCCTCGCTCGATGTGAGGACGACGGTATCCGGCTTGATGCGCGACTTCGACTCACCGCCTAGGGACTTCAGATAGTCAATATCGAACGCGCCCCGGTCCTTCTGGGTCGCCGGGCGCTCGGGGTTCGGGAACGGGCCGAGGATCGTCCACTGCCTGATGTAACCCTCGGGCTTGATTCCGGCTGCCGACGCCGTTGTCGCCAGGCAGCATACGACCAGTAAGCATATCGCAAGTCTGACTTCCATCTAACTCCACTCCTCCTCCAAAATCGCGTATATCAGCATGTCACGCCATTCGCCCTTGATCCAGTCGGTCTTCAGGAGGTGTCCATCCCGGCGCATGCCGCACTTCTCTGCCACTCGGATCGAGCCGAAGTTCTCGGGGTCGATTCGGGCGAAGATGCGGTGCGAATCCCACTCCCGGAAGCCGAAATCAATGAACGCGCGGGCGGCTTCGGTTATGTAACCGTGGTTCCAGCAGTCGGGATGGAGGCAGTAACCGATCTCGGCCTCGTGCATCCGGCCGTCCCTGCGCCAGATTCCGCCGGCGCCGATGAACTCACCGGTGTCCTTCCGCACGATGCCGAGATGGACTTCCTTCTGCGGATCGTCACCTCGACCTGCCTGCGCCCGCCGTACGAAATCCTTGGAGTCCTGCTCGGTATTCGGCCCCCAGGCCATGAAGCGGCAGACGACTGGAATGCTCGCGTACCGATGGACGCCAACCCAGTCGTCCTCCTCGATGTCTCGAAGGATCAGACGCTCTGTCTCGATCCGAATGTCAGCCATTGGGGATACCTCCGATCTTATCATAGCTTCAGATCCGAGGCCTGGTCAAACGGCGTGTGCCGAGCACTGCCGCCCACTACCAGTCAGTGAACTTGGGAGGCCATTCGATCGGCTTGCCACAGAACACTGCCTCGATCGCCTTGACGGCGTCCGACTCTATCGCCGTGGCCTTCAGCAGGAGTTCCTGCTCGCGGGCACGGACCTCGGGCGTCCAGTCGGCGATCGACTTTCCGCTCCACGGACCGAAAAAGGCTTCCTTGCGCTCATATGAGGGCGGCGTCAGCAGGTTGATCTCTTCCTCGTAGAGGGAGATGACGCGAGCGAGCGAGTCCCGTTCGTCCCCGGACACGTCATCGAGGTGACCGCGGAGGTACTCCACCGCCGCCATACGGGCGTCCACCAGGCTGCAGAAGCACCACCAGCTTACGAAGAAGAGCGACTCGCGCTCCTTCTCGGTCCATTCGTCGTAGCGGCCAAGGTCCTCCGCCCACTGTTTCAAGGCACGGAAGCCGTAGAGGTATCCACCCCTGCCCATGTGGTCACCCAGACCGTTAGGCCGGTCCCAGTTGCGCACGGCGATCCGCAGGCTGTGCATCAACTGCTCCCGGGGTGGAAGCGGCTTGTCGTGGCCCTTGAAGATCACCAGAAACCCGGGCAGATCGTCGAGGGCATGCTTCTCGGTCTCGGGATTGCGGTAGGTCTGCAGGAGCACGACCTTGCCACCCTCCTCATAGCCCTTGATCACGGCTATGTTCCAGGTCTTGTCGTAGGCGAGAACGGGCCAGCCGGCGTTGATCGACTTCACTACATCAGGCCCGAACCGTCCCATCTTCGGCTCCTTCTCGTTCAGGTGAGCCTCCGTCCGGAAGCGCCAGCCCGACGACTGGAGGAACCACTCGTCCTCCTCGGGGAACTCGCCGACGCAGCTCGACGGGCACCAGCGCTGATAGTCCGCCGGGCCCTGATACCACCTCGTGCGGAATGCAATCCCGTTCAGCCCCATGATCGTGGCGTAGTCGAAGGGGTGATCGGTCAGGCTCAGTGCGGCTTCGAGGGCACCGCAGTAGGTACATTCCTTCCTCATGCCCCATCCCAGATTGGGGATGTTCTCCAACACCCGACTCGTGAACTTCTCGTCGGGCGCGTTCTCGTGCAGGTAGTCGCCAACCATTTCCAGCATCCTCTCTTTCAGCCGCTTCCTTGAGGTGTACAGCCGGCTCTTGACGGTCGAGACCGGTACATCCAGGAACCCGGCGATGTCATCATGGGAGTAGCCGTTGATGTAGAAGAGAGTGGTAACCGCGCGCTCGTGCTCGGGAAGGGATCGGACGGCGGCCAGCACCGCGTCCCTAATCTCGCTCTGCTCGACAATCCGGTCGGGGCCCGGCTCGGCGGACTCGACGTCGAGGACCGACTCCAGCGGAACGGTAGGGAGCTTCTTCCCTCTCGTCAGCCGCGAGCATTCGGTGAAGACGATGCGCCGAAACCAGCCTGCAAAGGCGTTCGGCTCGCGCAGGCTGCCGAGTTCGCGGTACGCCTGGATGAACGCATCCTGCGCGGCGTCCTCAGCGAGGTCGAAGTCGCCGAGGATCGAGTAGGCGTAACCGCAGGCCATGTCCTGGAAGCGCTGGACAAGATGACCGTACGCCTCCAAGTCTCCTGACTGGGCTCTTGTGATTGCGGAGTGCAGTTCGTGCATGGCAACTCCATTCTACATCGGAAGGTCTCCTGTCACAAAGAGCCATCCCGGGCCGACAAGGTTGACGAGAGCGCGTCATCTTGCCGCCGTCGCGATCACCTTGATCTGGGCGTCGTTGAGCTGGGCCGAGCAGAAGAGCGTGAAGCCGCGGTGGCCCTCCTTGCGGAGGAGATCGAGCTGCTGCTTGATGATCCTGGCATCCTGGGAGACGGTCGTCCTCTTGCCGCCGATGCTCTTCGAGGTATACAGCGACAGGCCGGGGTAGAAGGTCGAGAGCTGATCCGGCGTGACGGATGCGCGGTGGAGGTCGAGCGACTCCTTCAACTCGCGGATGTCGTCGAAGTAGTCCATCGGGCAGACGAAGTCCATCAAGCCCTCGTTGAGCCATGCCTGCCCGTCGCGGGAGACAGTGTACGGCTCGTTCGCATTGAACCCGCCGGCCGCCGAAACCGCCAGCTTCGGGTTCTTAGCCTTGACCGCCTCGCGCACGCCACGCACCAGTTCGGCAATGCGGTTGCACTTCCACCGGATCCACGCGACGCGTCTGGCGCGCATGGGATCGGCTCCTGAGGTCACGCCGGATTCGGACCGTAGCCATTCGACGATTCCGCGGACCATGCGCGGGGGACCGCTCGTAGGTGAGGTGCAGGCGTTGAAGCATACGAGCACCGCCCGGCCGTTCACGATCACCGCGGGCTCACCGGAGTCGAAGCGGGCGACGACCTGGCCGCCGTCGAGCGCCAGTATTCCGTTGACATTGACCTTCAAGGCCTCGCGAGGCAGGCACTTCGTCAGTGGATGGCTTCCCTCGGCGGTGATCGTGCGCCAGCCGGTGGCACGCCACTTGCTCTCGGGCTTGACCCCGAACAGCTTGTGCAGCTCCGGATTCTCGCCGGAGGTCAGGCCGTCGATGCAGACGACGCTTCCGCCGCGCTCGACGTACCGCTCGATGGCGGCGGTCATCTCGGGCGAGGAGTTGTAGTAGGTGGAGAGCACCAGGCATCCGGGCGCTCTGAGGGCATCGACAAGCTCGGGCTTCTCGGAGATGAACGAGAATCCGACGCCGGAGCGGTCCATCAGGCTCTCGACCCAGGTCTGCTCCCAGACGCGTGACTTGTGTCGCTCGGAGTGCATCACGCGGAGTGGGAACGGCTCGTTCTTCACGAGGCGCTCACCGCCGTCGAGGAAGTTCCGAGGGTCGAAGCCTCCGGCCTCGATGAATCGCTCCAGGCCGAGTTCGGAGTAGTCGTAAGGCGTGCCGTAGTATCGGATGTAGTCGAGGTGGACTCCGTCGATGTCGTACGCAAGGCCGTCCCTCATCACCGAGAGCAGGTAGTCGTTCACGCCCGGCACCTGCGGTGAGAGGAAGTAGGTCTGGTCCATGCGCTTGCCGTCCATGTCGGTGCAGATCCAATCGGGATGCCCGGGCGCGAGGCCCTTCACTCCCTCATAGTAGACACAGTACCAGGCGTGAACCTCGATCCCCAGGCCGTGCGCCTTCTCGGTCAGGTACGCGAGCGGATCGAGCTTGTCATTTGCGGCGACGTTGTGCAGAAAGTGGGACGACTTGTGCATCACCGAACCATGCGCCATGACGTTCGGGAGAATGAGATTGATCTTCGCGCGCCGGCACTGGTCGAGCAGGTCGTCGGCCTTCTCTCTGGTGGCGAACGAACCGGTATCGACCCAGATCGCACGGACCTT
The DNA here is from genome assembly GCA_017993055.1 of Armatimonadota bacterium. Taxonomy (NCBI): domain Bacteria; kingdom Bacillati; phylum Armatimonadota; species Armatimonadota bacterium. Next base: position 18,273 of record JAGONM010000042.1, on the reverse strand, counting down.
GAACTGCGGCTCGGCGATAACGGCGGCGGTCAGGGCGGGCAGCAGGATGATTGCGAGGCAGATGGTTGTCTTGAGCATGTGTCGGCTCCTCTGATGTACTCTACGTTGCGGAGGTCCCGCGTTCCTGCCCGGTCAGGAGGATGCGACGGCACATGCGATGAACGGATGGAGTGGTAGGTGAGAGAGAGCCCGAGGAGGTCATGCATCATGAAGACTGGGATTATCTTCGCAGTAACGATCGTCGCCATATCGCTTTCGCTTGCGTCACTTGGCGCCGCGCTTACGATGGAGGCTCAGGGCGAGAAGGCCGAAGCGCTCGGGATCGTATCCCCGGCCGTGATCCGCAGCCTGAAGAAGTCGGTCCCCCGAGAACAACTCGTCGCCGCCCTGCTGGCCGACGCCAGGATGAAGCCCGTGATACTCGAGGAAGGGGCCAAGCGCGGCATCGCGGCGGGTCGGATCGGCACTCTGGCGACCAAGCCTCTGCCTCGCACCCTGTCGGGTGACGCCGTGACCGCGGCGGCTCAGATGAAGGCCGAAGAGATGGACTATGCCAAGATAGACTGGTCGGCGGGGATAGACATGACACCTACCGGCATACCGACCTACGGCTCGAGGAGATGGAAGGTCGCCACGCTGACAGTCAGGAACGCCACGTTCACGACCAGTCAGCCCGATGCATTGACGATCTCCACCGGCGGCAACTCGACCATGTCCCAGGTCATCACATGCGACCTGGAGCTTCCCCTGGAGCCGGCCATGTACGCTGTCACTATTCGGCTCGTGCGGAGCGACGGTTATCTCGACTCCCGCTGGATCACTTATGAGAAAGCGGGCCACAAGCCGATACAGGCGAGTTGGCACGATATCTCGAAGCAGCGCACATGGTCCGGGAGTCAGGTCGAACTGGTGACGATTCCGGAAATCAACGGATATGCGGCGATCATCCGGGCCGACCCGGTGGGCTCCACCCAGTTCGAGAACACGGGCATGCGGAAGGTGACCTCACGGTTCACGCTATCCTTCTACCCCTTCGCGCAACTGACGACCACCCCGCTGGACGATCAGGTCTTCGGCGGCATTTCGATCATGAGATTGTGAGTAGATCATGAGAGCGCTCATTGTGATAGCACTGATCTGCATTGCATCGGTTGGCGCTCAGGCATCTGTTGTGGATGTGACGCGCTTGAAGGAGCCGCTCGTCGCCAACGATGCGTCGAAGGCCGAGCAGAACACGAAGAGGATCGCCCGGATCATGGAGTCGGTCCCGGCGGGAGGGGCGGTCTACTTTCCCGCAGGCGACTACTACTTCCACGGAAGCGCGCGGGTCAATCGCGGCACGATCGAGACCACTCAAGCGGGCCAGATCATCTACGGCGCCGGGGCTGATGTGACGAACGTCATCCAGACCGACGGCCGCAGGGACTTCGGCTTCAGATGCCGCCCGGGCCTCAAGCGCGTGCCGATCGCCACAGTGCGCATCCGTCACAAGGGGTGCCGTATGCGCGACCTGAGCGTGCTGGTCGATCCGAAGCTCCCAGAGGGCGTCATCGAATCGGCGGCGATCCAGCTTGCCCACATCAAGTACCGCCCGGACAACCAGATCGGCGTCATCGAGACCACCGGCAGGGGAACCGACTTCCTCCTCGACTTCGTCAACGTCACCGACGTGAACGTCGGCCGCAACCTCGGCGGCGGGATCATGAGCAGCCGGTTCTTCGAGGTGGGAGTGGACATCATCGGCTCCGGCGGTGAGGTCAAGGTGCGCAACATGGACCGGCTCGACGCGAGGATCGGCGTCAGGCTCGACAACGGCAACCACTGCGGGCAGGGCGGCTACTACTGTGACAACCTCAGCATGATCGGCAGGCACGGCGTCACCAGCGGCGGAGTCTTCTTCGACTGGGTCGGCGGGCAGGCGCCGTTCATCCGGAACTGCAACGCGCTGCACATCAGGGGGATGCACGCGGGTCCGCTCGGAAGCACCGGCGACCGGCTCGATCCGACTTGCGAAGGCGAGGTCTACCGCCGGCCCGACAGAACCTGGGACTGGATCACCGTGCACGGGCACTCGGTGCCTGATGAGCCGAATCCCGCCCAGCGGACCGCCTGGTACGGTCTGCCAAGGCAGATCACCGTCACCCGCGTGGCATCCGAGGCGAGGACCGGCGGCGCCGAGTGGATCGAGGGCAAGGACTTCACGGTCGAGACGGACACGCAGCCGGGCGACCTCCAGCACGCGTCGAAGATCCACTGGAAGACTCAAGGGCCGAAGCCTGGGTCGGTCTACTACGTCCAGTTCGCTCAGCCAAAGGAGTACCGGGTCCACGACCTCCAGTGGGGCTGCATCATGAACTGCCAGCTGGGCGAAGCGCTGCAGGGCGGTCCGGACGGCTACGCGCTCAAGTTCTGCGATCAGGGCTACGGGTATCTGAATCCCGACTTCGGCTTCCGGGTAGGCTACGGCTTCTTCATCACCAACAACTTCGTGTTGAACGGCCCGTTCATCTTCGACGGGGCCGTGGACTACATCCGCATGGAGGGCAACACGACCGGCGTCTGCGACATCAGGATTCGGGGAGCGGCGGAGAACAGAGTGGCGAGCCGGATCAGCCTCTCGCACAACCAGTTCAACAGCGCGCTGATCGGCGACTACGTGGCACAGATCAAGCTCGAGGACAACGAGACCGGCGGCATCATCAGAGTCGAAGCGCCGAGCTACGCCGACTTCATCACGATCAAGGGCAACACGCTCGTCGCGCCGGGGACTCACGCGGTGGACATCTCGGGCAGAGTGCACAACCTTCGCGTCCAGGACAACGACGTCCGTCTGTGCGACGGCGAGGGGATTGTCATCGTCGGCGCTAGAGACGGTTTCGTCACCGGCAACAACTCCTCCACCGGCATCTCGATCAAGGCCGGCGAGCGACTCGGTGTGCACGACAATATCGCGGACTACATCGAGCCGAAGTAGCACACTCACTCCTCATGGAAGTACCCCTTCTCCTGCGCATCCATGAAGAGCTTCTCGGCGAACTCGGCCAGTTTGGGTGCTCCCTGCTCGAGGACCGACATGTTCAGACTCGTGACCTGCTCGGCGGTGACGTTGTGCTCCCGCCACGGACCGCCCTGGTTGGCGTGGTTCAGCATGATCGGCTGCAGGCGGTCGAGCGCCCGGGCGAACCACGACTCGGGGGTAATCCGCGCCTCGAACTCGTCCCAGAGAGCGCGGAACTCCGACGCCTGGTCGTCCGGGAGCATGCCGAAGAGCCGGTCCGCGGCGGCCTGCTCGGTCTCATGCGCCGCCTCGCGAGCCGCCGTCGAATAGATGAACGTGTCCCCGGCGTCGATCTCGACGATGTCGTGGACGAGGACCATCCTCACGGTTCGCAACACGTCGATCGGCTCGGCGGCGTACTCGGCGAGGAGCATCGTCATGACCGCCAGGTGCCAGGAGTGCTCGACGTCGTTCTCCCGCCGCGAGCCGTCGGTGACCCTGCTCTGGCGCAGGACGTGCTTCAGCTTGTCGATCTCGAGGACGAAGTCTATCTGTTTGGTCAGCCTGTCCATTGCTCAATGATACACGGTACGGGCGCAGTCGTAAAGCGGACCGATGCGCTATAATGGGCTGAACCGTCCCGGGCGGTTGAAACCGCGGCAACGAGAACGCGAAGTGGCCCTGCAGACACTGGAGATACTATGCGGATCGAGCTTCTGGCGCCGGCCAAAGATGTGGAGTGCGGGATCGCCGCGATCGACAGCGGGGCCGACGCGGTGTACATCGGCGCTGCTCGGTTCGGCGCGCGTGAGTCCGCCGGGAACAACCTCGACGACATCGCCGAACTCGTGCGCCACGCGCACAAGTTCTGGGCCATGGTCTACGTGACGGTCAACACACTCCTCCGCGACGATGAGATCCCCCAGGCGGTCCAGATGATCGAGCAGCTCCACGTACTAGGCATTGACGGCCTGATCATCCAGGATGCCGGCCTGCTGGAGTGCGATCTCCCGCCGATCCCGCTCATCGCCAGCACCCAGATGCACAACAATACGCCGGAGCGAGTCGCATTCCTCGGGCAGATCGGCTTCCGGAGGGCGATCCTGGCGCGGGAACTCACACTCGACGAGATAAGCGCGATCCGGGCGGCGACCGACATCGAACTGGAGTTCTTCGTCCACGGCGCGCTCTGCGTCTGTTACAGCGGACAGTGCTACCTCAGCTATGCGCTCGGCGGACGGAGCGGCAACCGGGGGCAGTGCGCTCAGCCATGCCGGAAGCCGTACACGCTGATCGACCGGAACGGCAAGATGCTGGAGTACAGGAAGCATCTGCTCTCGCTGCGCGACCTCAGTCTGTCAGGGAGCCTGCGCGATCTGATCGAGGCGGGCGTCTGCTCATTCAAGATCGAGGGCCGGCTGAAGGACAAGGCCTACGTGACCAATGTTGTCTCATACTACCGCCGGGAGTTGGACAAGCTTGGCGTCCAGAGGGTTTCCTCAGGCCGGAGCACAATTGACTTCGCGCCGGATCTGACAAGGACGTTCAACCGAGGCTACACGGACTACTTCCTTCACGGGCGGACGGAGAAGATCGGCTCACCGGATACCCCCAAGATGATCGGCGAGCCGATCGGGCCTGTGCTCAAGGTCAGCCGCCGCGACGTGATGATCGACACCGCCATCCCACTCCACAACGGCGATGGGATCACCTGGTTCGACCGGCAATGCAGGCTTCGGGGTACCGTGGTGAACGGCGTCAAGGGCAGGACGATCGTGACCGACAAGCCGGTGAGCATCGAGCCGGGCACGATGCTCTACCGCAATCACGACCACGAATTCCTCGCCCGCCTTGAGAAGTCGAGGCCCGAGCGGAAGATCGAGATCCGGCTGGCGCTGAGAGAAACACCCGACGGCCTCGAACTGACGGCGGTCGATGAGAACGGGAACACCGCTGAGTTCGCGCTCCCCTGCGAGAAAGAAGCCGCGCAGAAACCCGAGCAGGCGCTGGAGAGCATCCGCAGGCAGCTCGGCAAGACCGGAGGCACGGATTTCGAGGCATCGGAGGTGAACTTCGAACTGGCCGAGGTCCCGTTCGTCCCGATCTCGGCACTCAACACGATCCGTCGAGGAGTCCTGGAAGCGCTGGCGAAGGTCCGCGAGTCGAACCGTCCGATCGTCAGAGGCGGGCCGGTCCGGAGCGACTTCCCCTACCCCGCGACCGAGTTGACCTTCGAGGGGAACGTGCTCAACAGCAAGGCGGAGGAGTTCTACCGGCGGCACGGCGTGACGAAGATCGAACCGGCGGCGGAATCGGGCCTCGATATGCGCGGAAGACGGGTGATGACGACCCGCTACTGCATCAAGCACCAGTTCGGCCTCTGCCCGAAGGACGGCGCGCAGAAGCTCAAGGAGCCGCTGACACTCGTCAATGAGCAGGGCAATACCCTCGAGTTGCGCTTCGACTGCGCCGGGTGCCTGATGGAGGTCTATCTGACGAACGGCTGACGACCGGTTCCCAGCGGCTTCAGACGAATGGAGAATCTAAACTCGTGCGGACGCAGGAGATAGTGCTCCCAGGGGCCTGGGCCGCAGGAAGCGGAGCCGACACCGTTGTGCCGATAGTCCAGGTTCAGCTCGATGAAGTCGCGCGGAGCCAGTTCGTGCGCGTGAGTCGCAGCCTCAAGATCCTCGGTCGCAAACCGGCTCGCGCTGAAGTCGAGCGTCGGCGCTCCTGTCGCCAGCAACCCCGATCCGCCGGTCTCCGTCAGGGCGACCCATGATACGTCCGTTCGGTTGCCGTTGTCCTGCGGGAAGACGTAGGGCGTATGCAGGTCGTCAACACTCATCGCCCAGCGCCCGAAGCGCCCGGCCTGCTTGGTGTCCACATATGACTCGCCGGGTCCGCGCCCGAACCAGGTGACCCGTTCCAGCGACTCCGGGACAGTCATCTGCAGACCGATCTTCGGGAGCGTCTCAGGCCACTCGCCGGTGGGTACGCCGTGAACCGCGATCAGAACCTCTCCTTCGCCGTTGATCTTGTAGACGTACTCGCACTCGAACGCTCTGTCGTAGATCGGCGGGGCGATGCGTGTGCCAACCATGATGCGGGCCGCGGACGGGCTGATCTGCACCGCTTCGACCGACTCGGTGCGGTGCTGGAGGGCGTGGAGCCACGAGTCCCGCCAAGCCTTCGCGTTGGTCCAGGACCGGTCGTTGTTCGTGGTCGCGCGCCAGAAGTTCAGGCGCGGACCGGTCTCGATAAGGCGCACCCCGTTTGCAGTCCAGTCGGCGATGACGGCATTGATCTTGTCGAACGTGAGCTCGAACCCCGGTCCGGAGAGATGGATGGTGTTCGGCGAGTCATCCATGGCGAGCGGCGGATGGAACGTATGTGACACATGGGACGCGTGGGACGGCAGCTTGAACTGCGACCAGGCGACCTCGTGGCCGCGCTCGGCCCAGATCGTGTCGCGCGCAAGGACGAATGAGAGCGTCAGGTAACACTCCACCCCGGGACAGGCATGCGGGACCTGGTAAGGCACCGTCACCCTCGCCGACTTCCCGGCTTTGACGTGCGGGAGTTTGACGGTCCCGCTCTTGACGACCTCTCCGTCTGTGGTAACGGTCCATGAGACGGCGAGGTGATCGAGCGAGGCGAAGTCGTAGCGGTTGGTGATCGCGAACTTGCCGGCCGCGAGGTCAACGGCCTCGACCTTCACCGGCTCGATGACCTTCTTGTACTCAGTCAGGCCCGGGGAAGGCGTCCGATCGGGGAACACGAGCCCATCGCAGATGAAGCAGCCGTCGTTCGGCACGTCGCCGAAATCGCCGCCGTAGGCGAAGAACTCCCGGCCTTCGCTGTCAACGGCCCGGATGCCGTGGTCAATCCATTCCCAGATGAACCCACCCTGAAGGCGCGGATACTTGTAAATCGCGTCCCAGTACTCGAGCAGACCGCCCGGACCGTTGCCCATCGCGTGGGCGTACTCACAGAGGATGAACGGCTTATCGAGATAGCCTCTCGGACCGTCGTACTCCCCCTTGCCGATGGCGACGACATCGCTCAGATGTGTGTACATCCGGCTGTACACGTCGGCGGTCTGCAGTTGGTAGTCGCCCTCGTAGTGGATCGGTCGGTCGTCGAGTTCGCGCGCCTTCGCGGCCATTGAGTGGTGATTGCGGCCGAAGTTCGACTCGTTGCCGAGCGACCACATGATAACCGAGGGATGATTCCTGTCGCGCAGGACCATGCGCTCCATTCGGTCCACGCATGCCTGCTCCCACTCGGGGTCGTTCGTCGGGTTGCCTCTCCAGTCCGGCTGCATGCCGAACCCGTGAGTCTCGAGGTCGCACTCGTCAATCAGGTAGATTCCGTAGTAGTCGCAGAGGTCATACCAGCGCGGGTCGTCGGAGTAGTGCGACGTGCGGACGGCGTTGACGTTGTGGCGCTTCATGAGCAGGATGTCCTGCACCATCGCCTCGACCGTGAGCGCGCGGCCGGTGTCGGGATGAAACTCGTGGCGGTTGACGCCCTTGAAGGTGATAGGCACGCCGTTAAGGAGCAGGTTGCCGCCATTCATCTCGATCTCACGCAGGCCGACCTTCACCGGCGTCGTCTCAATCGCTCTTCCTCTCGTGGTTCTGAGCGTGATGAGCAGGGTGTAGAGATACGGGCGCTCCGCCGACCACATCCGGGGCTCGACTACGGGTATCAGCACCTCGACCCCAGCGTCGCCGTCGGCCTTGGCCTTGACCATGGCGGTGGCCCGCCCGGCTTCATTCCCCTCCGCGTCGCAAAGCACGGCATCGAGGAGGCAGTTGGCTGCCTTCGACGCGTAGTTGCGCACTGCGGCCCCCACCCTGAGAGTGGCGTCCCGATAGGCCTCGTCGAAATCGGTGCTCAGCTTCACGTCCCAGAGGTGCGTCTTCGGTGCGGCGATAAGCGAGACGTCACGGAAGATGCCGCTCAGCCACCACATGTCCTGGTCCTCGCAGTAGGAGCCGTCGGACCACTGGTAGACGCGCACGGCGGCGGTGTTCATCCCCGGGCGCACGTGCTCCGTCACATCGAACTCGGCGGGGATGCGGCTTCCCTTGCTGAACCCGACCATCCGCCCGTTCACCCAGACGTAGAATGCGGAGTCCACCCCCTCGAAGCGGAGGAATACGCGACGATCGGACCAGTCGTCGGGGACGAAGAACTCGCGGCGGTAGGAGCCGGTCGGGTTCTCCGTCGGCACTCGCGGCGGGTCCACCGGGAATGGGTACTGGACGTTCGTGTAATGCGGACGACCGTATCCCTCGATCTGCCAGTTCGACGGGACCGGGATCTCGTCCCAGGCGCACACGTCGAAGTCCTCCTCGTAGAAGTCCTGCGGGGCCTCGGCGGGCGTCTCGGCGTAGTGGAACTTCCACCGGCCGTTCAGGGATTGCACCCAGGGCGATGCGCCGGTCAGCGCCGATGCTTCGTCGGGGAACGGGAAAGTGTACGCCCGTCCCGGTAGGCGGTTGATGTGCACTACTTCGGGGTTCTCCAAATCGTTCCGGCTCTTATTCATGATCGTACTCCTACTCATACTCAAAAGGTGGTCAGGCCGGCACAGAGGCACGGCCCCTACACCCAAACCGGGCAAAGCATTGGCGATTGGGGCCGAATGCCTGGCGTGGTCCGATGGGCCAATGCTTAGCCCCTACAGGTGTGTCCGCAACTAGTCTGCGTGCTCTTCGTAGAATGCCTCGTAGTCCTCCAGGTTCTTCCTGAGGAGCGCGGGCGTATCGAGACCGTAAGGGCAGTGTTCGCGACAGTAACCGCACTCCGTGCAGTCCTCGATGCGGTACATCTTCTCGTGCCAGGCGTCGGTCATATACAGTTGGTGCGGCATCCGGCGGAGGAGCAGGCTCATCCGCGCGGCCATCGAGATCGGTATCTCCGACGGGCAAGGCAGGCAGTATCCGCATCCCCGGCAGAAATCGCCGGCAAGTTCGCGCCGATCCTGTTCGATCACGGACCGGAAACCGTCGAGCGAAGGAGGATCGGCATCGAGCGCGATGAACTCCTCCAGCTCGGACATCCGCTGGATTCCCCAGATCGGGACTACATTCTCATACTGGCGGAAGAAGGCAAACGCCGCCCGTACGTTAGTGATGAGCCCGCCGGAGAGCGCCTTCATCGCAATCAGACCGACGTCCGCCTCGCGGCATCGGTCGATCAGCGCCAGGTCCTCGTCGGACGATATGTAGGAGAGCGGGTACTGGATCGTCTCATAGAGTCCTGACTCCAGCGCGGCAACTGCCAAGTCGCGGCGGTGGTTCGTGAATCCGATGTGGCGGATCATGCCTTTCTTCTTCGCGATGAGCATCCCGGCGTAAGACGAATCCGGGTCGTCCGGATCGGGCAGCGCGCCGGGGTTGTGGAGTTGGAGGAGGTCAACATAGTCGGTGCGCAGGTCGCGGAGACTCCTTTCAAGCTGCTCCGTGAGACCAGCCCGGGTCGTGGCGCCGCTCTTGGTGGCGAGGATGATGTCGCCGCGCACGTCGGAGAGGGCGCGGCCGAGCTTCTCCTCGCTGTCGGTATACATGCGGGCGGTGTCATAGAAGGTGATGCCCGCGTCGTAGCCCCGACGCAGGATGCGGACGGCCTCATCCATGTCCGCGCGCTGAAGCGGCAGCGCGCCGAACGAGGTCCGCGTAACGGTCAGATTCGTGCGCCCGAGTCTGGTTGTCTCCATAGGTTTGAACCGATTACTTCACCAGGTTCTCGACCGGGGACCAGAGGTCGGTCAGGATGGGGCCTTCGTCGGACCAGTTCTGCTTCGTGACCAGGCAACTCATGATGTACCGCGGGTCAATGCTCGAATCCGCGGGAAGCGTCACCTTGCGCGCGGCTGCTCCTGCCTCGTCGAGGGTCAGAGAAGCCTCGCGTCCCTTCTGCGCGGTCATGAGTATATTCCCGCTCCGGTGGCCCGCGAATGCGCTCATGTTGCCGAAGACCGACTCAATCGTCCGCGCCTCGAAGCCGTACAGATCATTGTCAATCCACATATTCGTCACCATCACCCCGTCGGGCACGAGGGCCTGCCTGACGTTCGACAGGAACTCCGCAGTCGTGAGGTGGAACGGCATGTAGTTGTCGTTGAAAGCGTCTACGATTACCCAGTCGTACTTCGGCTTGTTGTTGGCGATCACCCAGTTGACGAACGACCGCCCGTCCATGGCGTACATCCGCACGTTGGTGCTCGGCCGCCAGAAGAAGTACTTCCGCGCAGCCGTGATGACCTCGGGGTCTATGTCTATGGCATCTATCTCGACGCCCGGGAAATGCCTCTCGAGCGTGCGAGGGATCACGGCCCCGCCGACGCCGATCACGCAGACCCGCTTCGGGATCGAGCCGTAGAGAAGCCCCGCGAACGCAAGGTGGCTGTACTCCATGACGCTTCGGTGCAGATCGCGCATATCCACTATCGTCTGACCTGCAAAGTAGCTGCTCTTGCCAAAGGTCATCTCACGCAGAGGACCCCGCTGGGTCACGCACAGGTGATGGTAAGGAGTCTCCGTGCGGATCAAGACGGTGTCCCGATCAGGCGGGTATTTCTCGAGTTCGTTACGCGCGAGGGCCGAGTCTGCATCGAGACTGGGCCGGATCCGGGACGGGTCCACGGTACCCGAAAACTCCTCCGACAGCGAATACTGGTAAGCCTTGAGTTCCTTGTGTCCGTGACGAACCGGCGATTTCACCACCGCCGCTGCCGCGACGACCACGACCAGGATCGCGGCCCCTACCGCGAGGGCATTTCGGCCAGCGAGAAGCATCGCCACTATGACGGCTATCAGCGACAAGATGACTCCGCCACCAACTATCACATATGTCATGGGCATGCCGGGTATCAGCACGAAAGCTGTTACCAGACAGCCCAGGAAGCTCCCAACCGTAGAGAGGGCATAGAGGATTCCGGCGCGGCTCCCAGCCTCGGAGTGAGTCCTGGTAGCGATCTGTATCGCGTACGGGGAAACCATGCCGAGCATTACCATCGGCAGGCCGTAGAGAATGACGGTCGCGATCAGCGATCCCCATTTGACATGAACTCCAGTATTGTAGAGCCAGTTCGATAGGGCATCCTGATAGAGAGGGGTGGCCGCAACGTAGATCCCCGCAAGAACCGCGACGAGTACCGGAACGAGGTATGATCTGAGTCTCTGAGTCAGACTACCGCCAAGGGCATACCCGACCGCCATGGCAAGAAGGAATATCGCGATCACACTTCCCCAGACGTAGATCGAGTTGCCGAAATACGGCGCCAGCACCCTCGCCCCGACCAGTTCAGTCAGCATTACGAACCAACCGCATGAGAACACGAGCAGCCAGAGCGCGAACGAACTCATCAGGGTGGGCGACTGCGCGGCCGAAGAAGCGGAAGCCGGCGCGGGGGAACGCTTCGTTGAACGTGGCATGCTTTACCTCTTGCCGAGAGTAGTTGCGTCGAGCGGACGACGCTACAGCGACGACCGGCCAATTCTAGCCGTTTTCGGCGGGGTCGTCAACTGAAGGCAGAGGGCACGTCGGCCCTTCCGACGGAACACGGCGATCCACCCGAACTCCTCGGTTGCGTCCATTTGACCGTGCCGCCGGCCGCGCTGCGAAGCGACCTCACCGGTCGGAACATCGCGCGTCGGCTACGGGCCCCGGACCGGCACCGCCCTTCAGAGTCTTCGCACCTGATCTGCAGCACCCACTCAGGAGGTTCAGAACAGACTGCCGCGATTCAGGACTTCGTCTGGATCGAAGAGCAGCCTGAGCGACCGCATCTCGGCGACCGCCTCGTCACCGTACATCATCCGCAGGAGAGGCACCTTTATCTTCCCGATGCCGTGCTCGGCCGAGACCGATCCCCCCAGCCCCACGATCTGACGCGCCCAGTCCAGGTAGAGCATCTTGCCCTTCTCGTACTCCTCGATGCTTCGGGGCAGTATGTTCACGTGAACGTGGTTATTGCCTACATGACCGAAAACTACCGACTCGAGACCTCTGCCCTCGAGATCCGCACCGTACATGGCGATGACGTCTTCCAGGCGGTCATCCGGGACGGACATGTCGGTGCCGAGCTTGGTCAGTTCCGGGCAGTCGCGCTTGCGCCGATCGATCAGCAGATTCACCGCCTCGGGAACGGCATGGCGGAACGCCTTCAGCGGCTCGAGTTCGCGGTCGTTCGTCGCGTACCAGGTATCCTCGTCGCTGCCGCCCAGCTCGACGATCGCCTCCATGAGCGCCATGATCGGCTCCTCGATTTCCTCCTCCGCGTCGGCATGAAACTCAGCGTACACGGCGGTGTGGTAATCCGGCTTGAGCGCCGGAATCCTCTCGAAGGCCGACGACTCCGATCTCATGCAGCGGAGCAGATCGAGGGCGTCGTGGTTGAAGAACTCAATGCCCACGGGGCGCATCGGCAACTGCTCGCGGAGTATCCGCACCAGCTTCAGGGCGGCCTCTTCGGTCGGCAGGAAGACGGTCAGCCCGTTGATCGCGCCCGGTCTCCGGATCAGCTTCAGTTCGACCTCGGTGATGATGCCGAGCGTACCCTCCATGCCGACGAGCAGATCGAGAATGTCCATACCGTCGGCAACGTAGTACCCCGCCGCGGACTTCACGTTTGGAACCGAATACAACGGCAGATCGCCGCCGATGGTTCGTCCACCTTCGGTCGCCAGGGAGAATGACCGCCCCTGCGCGAGGCATTGGCCCCTGCGGACGGCTATCAGATCACCATCGCTGAGGACCATGCGGAGGGACTGCACCCAGTTGCGGGTAGGGCCGTAGTGGAAGGTGAGCGCGCCTGACGCATTGCAGGCGACCATTCCGCCGACGGATGCGGTCGTTTCGGTGGGATCAGGCGGAAAGAAGCGCCCGGATCCCTTGACGGCTTCGCGGACGTCGTCGAGGATCGCACCCGGCTCGACGGTGATGAAGTCGCCGCTCACATCGCCGATTCGGTTCATCCGGCTGAGGTTGAGGACGTGGCCGCCCTGGGGAACCGCGCCGGCGACGATGCCGGTCCTTGCGCCCTGGACGGTGATCGTCCCACCTTGAGCGCGCACTTCCTTCACGACTTCGATGACCTCGGCCTCGCTCGTCGGGAAAGAGATCGAGTCGGCCGTGCCTATGCGCCGAGACTCGTCGCGGAGGTAGTCTTCGTATTCACTTGTCCATGGTATGATCGAGCCGCTCACGTAGCTTCCTTCCCGTCTTGCTCTCATCTTACTAGTCGCTGAGATACCCCCACCAACCGTACACCTTCTCTACGAGATCAGGTTGGAGGATACGCTTGATCAGCTCCTTGCGGACCTCGTCCTTGCTGATGCCGGGACTCTGAGCGCGAATGCTCGCCTTCACCCGCTGTCGGACTGCCTGATTATGCTCGAGAGTGAGGCGCATCTTCTTCCACTCGTACTGGTCCATTGCAGAGCCTCGTGTCTCATTCTACCACAGGGGACGTCCTGGAAGACACGGGGCACTTCGCCTTGAGGTGCTTGTCGAAGAAGCCCACGACGATTGGGCGTAGGTCGTACGGTAGCGGCTTCTTCGCCCAGGTCTGCAGATCGAACGTATGGCCGACCCCCTCGATCATGATCAGTTGGTGTTCGACGCCGTGCTCCTCGAGCTTCTTCGCCAGTTCGGTCGCCTGATCGCGGTCTACGGTCGCATCGGCGGTACCGTGCAGGATGAGCGTCGGAGGGCAGTTCATCTTAGACACATGGTAGACCGGCGATCCCAGCTTCCAGGCGTCCGGGTCCTCGTCACGCGTCCTCTTCATCAGCGCCTGAGTGGTGTACGTGATTCCGGTCGGAGTGCCGTTGTCGTCGGGTTTCTGCCGGGTGAGCAGGTTGGTGATGCCGTAGAGGTCCACGACGCACTGCACCTCGTCGGAGACAAGCGGGTACGGAGAGGCCGGTTTGAGGAACGGTACATGACTCGTGTAGGCCACCATGAGCGCGAGGTGTCCTCCCGCCGATCCGCCGATGACGCCGATGTGACCGGCATCTATCTGGTACTTGTCGGCGTTGACCCGCAGCCAGCGGACTGCGTTCTTGCAGTCGCGCAGGTTCGTAGGCCAGCACTTGCCGCGTTCGAGTGTGTAGTTGATGCTGACGGCCACGTAGCCGGCTTGGGCGAACGCGGTGCAGTTGTTGAATGCACGACCCTCGGCCTTGTCACCTCCAACCCATCCGCCGCCGTGGATGAACACGATGGCGGGCGAGCGGATGTCCTTCGCACGGTCTGCGGGGAGGTAGAGATCGAGTTTCTCTTCCCGTCCCGGCGCGAGATACGACACGTCCTGCCTGATAATCACTCCCTCGGGCGCGGGCGGCAGGACAGGCTTCGGCGGCGGGATAGATGCCGCCTGCACTCCGAGCGCAAGCGCGGTCAGCAGCAACAGGCACACTGGGCAGTAGTTGAGCATATGTATTCCTCCGCAATCGAGCGCGTGCCGCCCCGGCAGCGTCTTCTCACTTCCGTTGACCGGAGCGGTCGTCCGTCCGAACGGCACGTACGGCCCGGAAACCTGCGTTGCCGGGCGCGTGAGTCTTGGGCAGGGCGAAAACTCCCCCGTGGTAGACGACCCAGTAGGCATGAGCCTTGTCTTTCTCTGTACTCGTCCAGTAGTACGTCACCTGCGAGTTCGTATCCCAGAGCGGCGACTCCTTGTCCGGCCGGAGTCGGTATCGCGCACTTCCGGTTGCCGTATCCCATATCCCACCGCAGTTCCGTCCGTGCTGGGACAGTGACCTGACCAACTCATCAGCCGTTGGCAGCCGCCAGATGTTCTGCGGCGTCTCGCAGATGATCCCGCCATCGACGGACAGGTACGCGCAGCGCTTCGACGCTTCCCACCACGATACACCGCCCTGGCGCTCCCATCCCGGGCCGGCGCCGACCCACTCCAGCACCACGCCGTTTCCATGCACGATTCGCGTGCCCCGGTTCCCGTCGTCAACCCTCTGCAGCACGCCGACCGCCATCTGGCATCCGGATACGGCGATCACCAGCACAGGAATCCCACCCATGATCCACGCCGATACCCGCCGTGGTCGGGGATCACCAAGAAGAAGCATCAACCCCAGAGCGACGGGAAGAGCCGTGAACGTCGCCACAATGGGCCAGTTGCCCGACGTGACGCGGAAGTTACCGCTCAGCACCCACAGCGCAACGAAGACCCCCATGAGGCCAAACATCGCCATGCCGATCCTGGGGCGATGGAGCGACAAGACACCTGTGGCGGCGACCGCCAGACCGGGCAGCAGGTACAGGGAGTAATGGAAGAGATTGCCGGCCAGGCTGCCGTGCCACCAACCCTCGTGGAAGCCCTCGACGGCGCCCCAGAACCCCCAGAATCCCGATATCAGCGTACATATGACCACAGCGGTCCAGCCGACTATTCTTCCAAACATGCCAAGCACTCTCGATCGAACGACTCAGCCGTCGGACGGACCCGACTCCCAGCCGATGTTCTGCCCCCAATCGTCGGCCTTCCGGGCGACCGCCCATACGAGATCACCCTTCGCGATTGTGCAGCCTTCCCGGTCGTCGCCGCACTGTTCGGCCCGACGGCAGAATGCCTGCGGCTACTCGAGATCACAAGGCGCGATGCCGATCTCCTCCGCCATCAACCCTCGAGCAGGCGTCGTCTTGCACTAGTATACCAGATGACCGCGCGGAAGCCCTTCCGTCAGTGCAGAGCAAAGATGATGAAGGAGACGAGGAAGACAAGGGCGAGGAAGAAGTTGCCGAGGATGCCGGCCAGCGAGCCCAGGAGACTCGCTGCCGCCGCACAGAGGGCATGGAACTGGCTCCGGCCTCGAGCCAACTCCGCGACCAGCACACCGACGAAGAGGCCGATGATCCCTCCAAACGGGGGAAAGACGAGCAGTCCGACGACGAGTCCGACCAGACCCCACATCGTGGCGCGGCGGCCGGCACCCCCGTAACGTGCACCGAGCATCCCGGCAAGGTAGTCCACCAGCACCGAGAGCAGGACGATAGCGAACAGGATGGCGAGTTCCCAGGGATGAAGGTGCTCCCAGTGATTGACGAAGCCGAAGACAACGGCGACGACGAACATGAGCGGTATCCCCGGGATCATAGGAAGCAGGACCCCGGCCACCCCGGGAAGCATCAGTAGAGCAAATATGGCAATCAACGTTCCGTGAGACATGACAGACTTCTCGCTCGCATTATGTCCATACCCGGCGCACGCTTGTCAAGGAATAGGTGGCTCCAGCGCCGAACGCTGACTGTGCGACACGCTCATCGAAAGGACCGATCCATTGAGAAATCTTCGCCTACCCGCAGTCATTGCGCTCATGCTGATATCCCTGCCGCTCTGTGCCCGGCCGACACAGCCGCTTGTCATCGAGGGCGTTCGGGAGGCCAAGGACTGTGCCTACAACTGGACCTCTTTCCACTACGTTCCGTTCGAGGTGCCCGACGGAGTGACGAGGCTCACGATCGAGCGCCAGATGACCACCGAGCCTTCGGGCAACGTCGGACTGGCCACATACGTCTTCGACCCGCGGGGGGCCGGATTCGTGTACAACGGGTTCCGAGGCGCGAGGGAGTTCGGGAGCGATCCGATCGTGATCACTGCGGACAAGGCAACCACGACGCTGCGGTTCTACCCGGGCCGGATTCAGCCCGGACGCTGGCAGATTGCCCTGCATTTCAGATGGAAGGGCAAGGACGTCCAGCGCGTCAGATACAAGTACACGATCACATTCTCGTTCGACGGTCCGAAGGCCGACGCGATGCCGAGGATCTCCTACGACCCGGTGATCAACGCGCAACCCGGCTGGTATGCCGTGGACTTCCACAGCCATACGATACACTCCGACGGCGCGGGGACGCTCGACGAAGTGGCGGCATTCCACGCGGCGGCCGGCTACGACGCCTTCAACAACACGGACCACAACACCATGACCGCACAACTCGATTTCCCGGAAGTCGGGGCGAAGCACCCGAGCATGCTTCTGCTTGCGGGCGAAGAGGTGAGTACCTTCAACGGGCACGCGAACGTGATCGGAGCAGAGCCGGCCGACTGGTACGACCCGCGGATGGTTCCCGGCGACGGGCGGCTCCCGATGCTGCTGGAGAAGGTGCACAAGGACGGCGCGCTGTTCAGCATCAACCATCCGTTCGCGGGCAAGCTCGGGTGGGCGTTCCCGCCCGAGGAGTGGGAACAGGTCGACGCGATCGAGATCCTGAACGGCGGCTGGTTCGGCGCGGACGACCGGCAGGCGGCCGATCTCTGGGACAGCCTGCTGAAGTCGGGCAGACACATCACCGGCGTCGGCGGGTCGGATACGCATGCCAAGACGGCAGACCTGAAGGTGCTCACGTGGGTGTGGGCGGAAAACCTCTCGCGGGAGGCGATCGTTGACGGCGTACGAAACGGACGCGCGTTCATCTCCTACCAGAAGAGAGGCCCGCTGCCGTATATTTCGGTGCCGGGGACTTCGGCGCTACCGGGGGATGCGGTCCGCATCGGGAAGCGGGAATCGGTACCGGTGCAGATACGCGTCGTGGGCGGCAAGGGTATGACCCTCCGGCTGATATGGCAGGACGGCGAGACGAAGATGCCTCTGGAGAGGGTCTTCTCCCGCATCGAGTACGACGTGCCGGTCGGCCCGAAGCTCAAGAGATCCTACGTGCGGCTGGAGGTGCAGAGGGCAGATGGAGTGGTCTTTGCGCTCACAAACCCGATCTGGTTCGAGCGGTAGGCAAGCACCCACCTGCCGGACGTCATCCTGAGCAGGGCGAAATCCGTTGACGGAAGGGCGATTTTCGGGTATAATGTTACCGTAGAGAGCCCGCGAAACGCACCTTGATACTCTCCTTTCCCACCTCAAAATGTGCGGGCTGAGCAATGTGGGGGCGAATGGAGTTGACAGAGCGATAGCAGCATGAGTTGCGCGCCGAGGCGCCGCTGGCCTCGTAAAAAGCGGCAAAGCCTATAAACGGCACAAACAGCTACGCACTGGCCGCCTAATAGGGCAGCCCGTCTGCCCGATCCCCTCCGGCGGGGTCGGTTCCAGGCGTAACAAATGCCGGATTACCTGACGGACCTCGCTCGGGGAGCCTGAAGGGACACTAAATCGAGCTGGCGCAGAGGTATCCCGCCCGAGGGAGACCGAAGCGCGAGAACCAAATCTCGGGATACGCTCGTAGATGCTCATGTGCGCTGTTCTCTGGACCGGGGTTCGAGTCCCCGCGCCTCCACCAAACAA
>JAGONM010000041.1 GCA_017993055.1 Armatimonadota bacterium | reverse complement strand
TGGCCGGCTTCACCCAGTTCTTTAACTGAGCCTCGACCAATGGGCGCCCGGGGTTCGTCCGGGCGCCCATTCCGTTTCTCGACTTCCATCCGCCACCAAGTCTCTCCGCGCAGTTCCGCAGTCCCGCTCACGTGTTGACTGACGGCACCCGTCTCCGATATGATCTGATCGAGGCTGTCGCGCATCACAGGCCGCATCGGGGGGTTAGGGATGAAGCACAAGGTTTTCGTGGACGGACGGGAGGGAACGACCGGGCTGGAGATTCAGGAACGGCTCGCCGGTCGGGAAGACCTCGAGTTTCTGCTGATAGACCCCGAGATGCGCAAGGATCCGGAAGCGCGGCGGGCGATACTCGACGAATCGGACGTGGCCTTCCTCTGCCTGCCTGACGCCGCAGCTCGGGAGTCGGCGTCGCTCGTCACCGACGAGGCAACTCGCCTGATAGACGCCAGCACAGCCCATCGGGTGAACCCTGAGTGGGCCTACGGCCTGCCCGAACTCAGCCCGCTCCACAGGAAGCGCATCGCTGAATCGAAGCGCGTGTCCGTGCCCGGATGCCATGCGACGGGGGCCGTCCTCGCGCTCGGCCCGCTGGTGGAAACGGGCATCGTGCCGAGGGATTACCCGATCGCGATCACATCGCTCACCGGATACAGCGGCGGGGGCAAGAAGCTGATCGCCAAGTACACTGAGGCGAACGCCGCGCTCCGCAGCCCGAGACCCTATGCGCTGGGCCAGACGCACAAGCATCTCCCCGAGATCGCCGCTCATGCAGGGCTTGACTTCCATCCGGTCTTCCTGCCGATCGTCGGCGACTTCTACAGGGGTATGGCCGTCACGATACCGCTGGAGACGCGCTTGCTCAAAGGGACGGTGACGGCGACGCGCATCCATGAGATGCTGTCGGCCCACTACGCGTCAGAGCGGTTCGTCCGAGTGATGCCCTTCAACTCGGACACCGAACTGGACGGCGGTTTCCTGGACATCGAGGGCTGCAACAACACCAACCGGGCGGACGTGTTCGTCTTCGGCAATGACGAGCGGATACTCCTGACGGTCCGGCTCGACAACCTCGGCAAGGGGGCATCCGGGGCGGCGGTCCAGTGCATGAACATCATGCTCGGCCTCGATGAGGGACTCGGACTTGAGTAGCCGAGCCAACGACGATGAATGGAGCAGAGAAGCGCTCGGCCGGAGGTTTCCGATATACCTAGCTGAGTACGACCCCTGCTGGCCGCAACTATACGAGGCGGAGGCGGACTCCCTCCGGGAGCAGTTCGGCAAGCTGATCGTTCGCACGGAACACATCGGGAGCACGGCAGTTCCAGGCCTCGCCGCCAAGCCGACCATAGACATCCTGGTGGAAATCACATCCTTCGAAGACGCTGAGCGACATATCCGGCCGACCCTCGAATCCCAGGCAATCGGTTACGGCTGGATGGAGAACCCACCTCCGGGACATATGGCGTTCTGGAAAGGATATATCGTCGAGACGCCGATCAAGTACCACTACCACATGGCGCCGTCCGGCCATCCGCTCATGGACTGCGTCTGTTTCCGCGACTACCTGCGCAAGTATCCTGAGACGGCAGAGGAGTACGAGCGGCTGAAATATCGCCTTGCAGAGATACACCGTCACGACCGCGACGGGTATACCGACGCGAAGGCCGACTTCATCGTCGAGATCACCGAGCGGGCAAATAAGGAGTTCAGCAGATCTATATGACAAAACGCATTATCACATTCATGGAGGTATTCATCGCGCTCATCACACTCTCCGCGTCGGGAAAGGCGGCGGTCTACCATCACTACTTCGGAAGCACCCACGCCCACAGCCGGTTCTCCGACGGCAAGGAGAATCCGGCCGATCATTTCCGCCTGGCGAAAGCCGCCGGCTATGACTTCTACGCCGTGACCGACCACGCGCTGAAGAAGTACAAGGGATACACCCCTGAGAACTATGCGATCACAATCCGGGAGGCCGAAGAAGGGACTGACAGCACATTCGTCGCCATCGCCGGCTTCGAATTCTCTCAGAACGGCGGCCCTGACGGCCGGGGACACCTCAATGCTTTGAACACAGCGACCACCCTGGACGCCACCGCCCCGAGTGTGACCTTCCCGATCTTCTACGACTGGCTGGTGACCAGGCAGTCCACAACGTTGGCGGCATCGTTCAACCATCCGGGCCCGAATACATACAACAACTACGGCTACCTGACTCCCGAGCGCTGGGACTGCGTCACCATGTTCGAGTTGTTCAGCGGCAACAGCAAGGCCCGCTCCGAAGCCTACCTCGCCGCGCTGAACAAAGGGTGGAGACTCGCACCGATCGCCTCCCTGGACGCACACGGCACTCAGATGATCGTCCAGAAGCAGTACAGGACGGGCGTGCTCGCGCCGAGCCTAACCCGGGAGAACATCCTGCAGGCGATGAGGGCCCGCCGGGTCTACGCCACATGGGACAGCAACCTTCGACTGACGTTCCGCGCGAACGGGGAGATCATGGGCTCGGTTCTCGGCAGCCCGACCAGCCTGTGGTTTACCGTCCGCGTCACCGACCCGAACGTAAGGGACGCCGGCGACCGGATCACGAAGCTCGAACTCCTGGGAGAGAACGGGAAGGTGCTGCTGAGCAACAGTTTCTCGGCGCACACTGTCTCCTGGAATCTCGCGCTGACGCCGACGCAGAAGTACTACTTCATCCAGGTCTACACCGCCGACAAGACCGACGGTCCAACCGCATACTCCGCCCCGATCTGGATAGAGTGATTATGCAGCCTGATGCCAGGTTCGCCAAAATCCTGATACGAGACCTGCCGATCCGCCACGAGGTGACGAAGATCGAGTTCCTCGACAAGGGATACTCGACCGACCGGAAGTATCTGCTATGGACGGGCGATAGGATAGCGTATCTCCTCCGTGTGAGCGACATCTCCGAGGAGCAGAAGCGGCGCTCGGACTACGATCTCATGGCCCGTCTTCACGAGAAGGGCATCGCATGCCCGCGCCCAATCGCCTTTGGTACGAACGAGGATGCAGGCGCGTGCTTCATCGTCCAGAGCTACATCGCCGGTGCGTGTGCTGAGGACGCTATCCCGCTTCTGACGCCCGATCAGCAGTACGATGTCGGACTCGATGCGGGAGAAACGCTGCGAGGGATTCATGGCGCTCTGCCCTCTCCTCATCGCGTGGACGACTATACCATCAGGAGCGGCAAGTACCGACTCCACCGGGAGGTAGTCACAGAGATGGGAGCGTCGTCCCAGGGACAGGACCGTGCGGAGCGGTACGTCGAGGCACGCATGCATCTCCTCCGCGATCGGCCGACCGTGTTCCGCCACGGCGACTACCATCCGGGCAACCTGGTACTGCTCGATGGCCGGCTCGCCGGGGTGATCGACTTCAACCGGTGCGACTGGGGCGATCCGATCGATGATTTCTACAAGATGGCATTCTTCGGCGCTCCGCTCAGTGAGCCGTTTGCACGCGGACAGGTCCGGGGCTATTTCGGCGGCGACCCGCCGGGGGACTTCTGGCCGCTCTACAACCTCTACGTCGCGATGGTCCTCCCGGGAGACATCGCGTGGACGCACAAGTACTACCCCCAGCACTTGGACCGATCGATTGAGTTGATCGAACTGATCACCCGCACTCACGACTTCGTCAGCGGAACGCCACCTGTGTGGTGGCAGGAGCATTGACCGCCGATTCACTTCTCACTGGTTCGTCGTGTTGTCGGTGAAGCGCATCCAAGTAGCAAAGTGACCGGGATCGGATTCCTTGATCAGAAGTACCCGGCCTCCGCGAGTGCGATTGACGGCCGGATCGTTGTCGGGCAGGTTGTAGTCCGAGTACGTGACCGAAGCATCGTAGCCCAGCGTCACGCCATGCCATTCGCCGACGTAATTGCTGATGTGCTCGTGGCCGCAGAATATCCCCTTCACGTCGCCTCTTGCCAGCACCGAAGCGAACAGTGAGCTGTGAATCTTCGAGCAGCCCTCCGGCTCAAAGCGGTCGCCCTTGTACTTGCCGGACTGAGCCAGGTCCCGAAACTCCTGGATCGGTATGTGGAAGAACATGAGTCCGGGAATCTTGAGCCCGTACTTCGCCTGCAGCTGCGTGGAGGTCCGGCAATACCAGTTGACCTGCGTGGCATGAATCCAGTCGTAGCCGCCGATCTTCGCCGGCGCGTACATGCCGGAGTCAATCAGCCAGAGCGCAAGAGCGGGCGCAGTCCCGGCGCTGTTCTTCACGAGGAGGTGGTCATTCCCCACCCCATGAATCTTCTCCGGTCCGCGGACATTCAGGTTGCATGGGAAGCTGGAGTAGAACTCGATCACCGCCGACTTGTCCATCTTCGTCCTGCCCTGGTGCTCCATGTCGTGATTGCCGAAGACGATCGCCCAGGGGATTCTGCGCTTCTCCATCGGGACGGAGATGCTCGCGATCGCCTGCTTCACCTGGTCGACGGTGTCGATCGCGTAGCCGGCAATACAGTCACCGATGATCACTACCATGTCGGGCTTCTCGGCATCGAGGACGCGCTCCATCAGCGCGGTGGACCGCGGGTCGAGGCTCTCGTCATCCTGGATGTCGGAGAATGTCACGATCTTGAACGTGCCGTCTGCGCCGAACCTAAGCTCGGGCTTCGCAGCCGAAGCCGTCTGAATGAACACGAAGAGAAGCGAGAGAAGAAGGAAAAAAGGTGGGACTGCGGTGTTCAAGCGAACCTCCAACCGTGAAATGCCTCTACAGTATAAGCCCACGCAGGCACCCGGTCAAGGAGGGAATGCGGTCGTTGGTCACCGAACAATAGGTCATGAACCCCAGTGCCGGTGATCAACCCATCCATACATCTGTCGAGGGACGGCCGATCGAGGTGCTCTCGTTCGGCGAGGGCGAGCGCACGATCCTGCTGATGGCGGGAGTCCACGGCGACGAGCAGAATGGCGTAGCGATGGTTGCGCGGCTGATCGATCAGCTCAGGAGCCTCGATCCCGCAGCCTCGAGAGAGCGAATCGTGGTGATGCCGCTCGCCAACCCGGATGGATTCACCTCCGGGACGCGCAGGAACGCCAGGGGCGTGGACATCAACCGCAACTTCCCGACGAAGGACTTCGTCGGGACCGAGGACGCGCCCGGAGGAGTCGAGCCTGCGTCCGAACCTGAGACTCGCGCGATCCTCGATGTTATGGAGCGCTTCGAGCCCAGCCTCATCATCACGCTCCATGAGCCGCTGGCCTGCGTAAACTACAACGGCTCGCT
The DNA here is from genome assembly GCA_017993055.1 of Armatimonadota bacterium. Lineage (NCBI taxonomy): Bacteria > Bacillati > Armatimonadota > Armatimonadota bacterium. The sequence goes on along the minus strand of JAGONM010000041.1, from coordinate 22,005 downwards.
CGCGGCCCCGATCGCCGAGCGGATGTCCGAGTGCTGCGGACTCGAGGCGAAGGGCGATATCGGCTACCCCTGCCCCGGCTCGATGGGCACCTACTACGGGTGGGAGCGCGAACTCCCCGTGATCACACTGGAGCTTCCACCCGAAGGGGACTTCGAAGCGATCGAACGAGCCGTCCTGGCCGAGTTGGGCATCGGCTGATCCCCAGAGACCATATCACTTCGACCTGACAAACCAGACCGTGCCGCTCGCGGGGACGGCCAGTCTCCCGGACGAGAGTCCGACTGCCGGATACACAACTTTCGCGGCCTTCGCGTTCCTCCTTCGTTCCTTCGCGATTCAAAGGCAAGACGGGCTACTCGGCGATCAGCAGGCGGCCGTCATCATATCCGGCCGCGCCGGTCACGATGACGAACTGGTTCTCGGCGACGGTCGGCGCGCCCTGCGTGATGACTCTGATCCAGGCATCATCCGGATCGTCGGCGATGATGTATGAGCTGTCGGTCACCGAGCCGGGCTTCACGATACCCCAGGCCCTCACGTAGAGGCCGTCGAGCAACCGGCTCCGCAGATCGCGGCTGTTGACGCCCAATGGACGCATCGAGACCGACCCGCCCGGGACGATCTCGCTGAGTTGGATGTACCTCTCCCCTCCCGGCGCGGTGCCTAGCGACCCGACGAGCGACACGAGGGTCGGCGCGGGCATCTCGATTACTCCCTGTATGCGCAGGCCGCTCGACCGGTCCGGCTCCTCGACATAACCGATGCTCCCCTGCCTGAGGTAGAGCGCCTTGTCGTATAGGGCGACGGCCGCTCCGTCCGCGAGCCGACTCGCGCTTGCCGCCCAGCCGGCATCGGGAATCCGGTCGAGAACGGCGCTTACCACCGATATCCGGCCCGCCGCAATGCAGATGTTGCCGATGACCTGGCCGGCGTAGCCGAATTTCGACGCTGTCACGTTGTAGGCTCCCGAGACGAGATTGGGCAGGCTGAACGATCCGTCCGGACCGGTCGTCGTCGAATGCCCGCCGACGTGCGTGGAGAGAGTCGCCCCGGCGATGCCGACACCGCCCGCATCGACCACCGTTCCCGTGATCGTCCCGAGGTCCACCACCCGCATGACGCGGATGAAGTCGATCTCGAAACTGCCCGACGAGACCTCGCACGGATCTATCCGGATCGGGTTGGCGTAACCGGTCCACTCAGGGCTCGCGGACATGTCAATGATGTAGTCGTGGAAGCAGCCGTCACCGGCTATCGGGAAGGAGAGCGTCCCGCCGGGCAGGGTTACCTTCCTCCATCGGAACTCGCCCGCGCTCCCGGCGCTGACCTTCATGCGAAGGTGGATGTAGCGGCCGACGGCGGTATCGATGTTCGGTGATCGCGGCAGGCTGATATACGGGTCGGCCCCGCTGATGGTCCCCGTCAGGCATCCTCCGGCGACCGTCAGGCCGGTGATGCTGTGCGAACTGGTCCCGGTCGGGGGCGGGCCGTCGGTGTCGAATTCCCACGTCGGACAGGGGGCAACCTTGCCGTAGTGGTAGTTGGCGCGGCGGTTCGGCGCGCTGTCGCCGCTCACCGCGAACTCAACGATGTCATCCGTCTTCTGGATGTTGTCCGCCCAGTGGAAGTCGAGGGTGACGTCCGGCGTGCCGACCTGCCCGACCGACGAGCGAGGGACCGCGAGCTCGAGCTTGTTGCCGGACTCCCGGCACGGGATGGTGCCCGCGTCGGCCCAGTTCCAGCCGCCGGTTTTCCGCTTAAGCGTGGTGGAGGTCGCCGAGGTGACCGGGTAGTTGACCAGATAGTCGTAGCCCTGCCAGCCGGTCGCGGCGTTGCGATCGGAATCGATGAAGAGCAGCATCCAGTTGGCGTCCGCGATGCTCGTAAGGTCGCTGACCGTCTCGGCGTAGAAGTAGACGTTGTCGGCGTCGTACGTCATCTTCAGCCTGGCGATGTCGTTTCGCCCGGTGGTATTGGTGTAGGTGCCCGCGCTGCCCCATCCGGCGCTGTTTCGGGCCAGCGTGTCCCGCGTAGTGTCCAGGAACTCCGGCGCGACATCTGCCCAGTCGGAGAAGTCGTTGTCGATGGAGATCGGTTTCGGCGCGCTCGGCAGGTCCGATGGCTTCATGCCCTTGTAGCGGCGGATGTTGGAGATCATCTGTTAGTAGTAGTTGTCCCCGTACCCGCCCTTCATCGGCTCGATATCGCGGCTGAACTCCTGCGAGTAGGCGTCTACGAAGTACGTCCCCCCGACCGGAAGCTGCTGCCCCAGGAACCAATCGTTCCCGGTGCTGCTCACGAACCGCTGAGCGACCCACTCGTTCCAGCCGGTGATGAAGACGAACTGCGGATCGACCTCCAGGGCGCGCGTCCACTGCTCGGCGAAGGTGAGGCCCTGATCCATCGTGGGGGTCGTGGCATATTGGTCGATCGGCGGCTGGATGCCACCCTGCAAGCTTCGCCCCCGGAAATACTTGGGATGGCCCGCGACGGATACCGATATCTCCTCCGACACCCCGGGGGTGTGCCATCCCGGCACCTGCGGGTAGTTATCCAGCCACGTCCAGTTGTCCTGCGCGCCGGCGCTCCAGGCCCACGTCTTGCGGAACGTGAAGAAGTCCTGGAGCGCGGTGCTAAGCCCGTCCGGTTTGGTGAGGATCAGCGGCTTGCCGAGCCATCGGAACCAGAGGTCGGGGTAGAGGTTCTTGGAGTACAGATCGTTGTAGATTGTCTGGACCAGGGAGTTGTCGTTCGGGTTGACCAGGAAGCATACCTGGGGGGTCTTGCCGCCGTGATCGCCGATGTCCTGATAGACGCTCAGCAGCCCCATGTAGTTGTACGTGTACGGATAGCCGTTCGTCACGTCGAAGATAAGCGTGTCGATGCCCGCATCGGCGAACATCTGGCAGTGCTTGCGAATCACCCAGGTATCGTACGAGAGGTAGTATCCAAGCTCGGACTCGCCCCAGTGATGGAACTTGCCGACCGGACCCCAGGCGGGATCCGTCGGGTTGGCGGCGAGGAGCTTCGTGATATCGTAGGGCCCGCCGGTGCCGTGCTGGCCGAGCCACAGGAAGTAGAAGATGCCGACGTACCTGCCCTCTCGCACGGGGCCGCACTCCGCATAGCCGGGGAGCTCTCGGCCGAGCGCATCGGTCGCCACCCAGGCGTCGCTATTCGTATCCCAATCGGCGAACCCGACGGAGATAACCAAGGCAATCAGTGCTACGACGAGCACCGTCAAGACGAATCTGCTGTGCATCCGGTGTTTACCCTCCACGAGCGGAACTACCCGTGAGGCACCGGGCTCCCGTTGGTTGCTGATTCCTCAGCACCTATAGTTAAGTGTACCACACTCGACGGGCTGAGGTCTACCGGTAAGAATACCGGGTAGCGGGTGTCTCCATGAGTCCCTCCCCCACCCTCCCGGCTGCGGGGAGGGAGTAGGCGGTGCTACTTCGCGCGGACAAACCAGACGGTGCTGTGCGGTGGGAGGACCAACCTCCCTGAACTGAGGCGTTCTGCCGGATACGCAACTCCCGCGCCCGTCACGGGAACGGCAGCCGGGGAATCCCAGTGGTTGACGGCGACATCCACCTCGTATCCATTGCCGATGAGGAGCGCGGTCTCAAGGCCCGGCTCGACCGGCAGCCGGGACGCGCGGAGGGCGGACGACATCCGCCTGAGCGCCGACTTCAGCTCTCCGAGGCCGGAGTCCTCACCGCCGTCGAGGCTCAGCTTGATCACCTTCGCCCCACCCTTCTCGGTGTCCGCGAGCGTCTTCCGGTACGCGTCCGAATAAGGCGCATCCGGGACGACGAGCAGCTTGTACGGGCCGATATTCGTCGAACTGGTGAACGCCCATTCAACCGGCACGTCCGCATCGTGGAACACCTGCCAGATCCGCACCAGGCGGCGGTCTACCGGCACCTCGTCGGCATTGCGCATCACGTACGCCTCGTAGGGCATCACGATGGCGGATCGGGCGGGCGCAGGCTTGGCGGCGTAAAGGTACGGGGCGACGTCCAGGAAGACCTTGTTACCCACGGCGGCGTCCTCGCAGGCCTTCTTCTGCCAGAGCGGGGCGTCCTTCTCGCGCCGACCGGTGGCGGCGATCCCCGCGCGGTCGTCGCGCTCGTTGTAGCCATAGTGGAGGGGGAGCAGCCCGCGCGCGGACATGCTGCCGAGCATCTCGCCCTGCGTCCACGGGCGGTGGAACTCGACCGGGCGGGCGGTCCATGCCTTGTAGCCGGAGTCGAGGTAGTAGATCAACGCGCCGATCCGCCCGACGGAGGCCGACTTCATCAGATCCGCGTCGGCGAGAAGGAACTCGATTCCGTCGTCACCGTCATGCTCGTCGGCGATGACATCGAAGTCCTTCCACAGTTCGGGGCGGATCGCTCTCCGACCGATGCCACCCGCGTTGACCCCGCTCTTGCTGCCTTCGAGGAGCCCGTGCTGGCGGAAGGCGACCATCGCGTAGAGGCCGGGAAACTTCGCCTTGAGCCCGCGAGCGACTTGCCCCCAGCCGTCCGCGATGTACTGCGCGCGGAACTCGCCCCAGAGCAGGAGCACATCTTGTTTGTCGGTGTCGGTCGACTTCGGCGGCTCCTCGGCGAGGATCTTGCCGACGTGCTGCTTCTGGTACTCGATCCACTTCGCCTTCGTGTCGGCGGAGTACTCCAGCCAGTCGCCGTTGTAGTCGGCCATGCCGGTCTCGTAGATCACCAGCATGAGCGGGTGATGCTTGCCGTCGGGGCCGAGGATTCGCGGCCAGGCGGGATGGTCGATGTAGCGGGAGATCATCTGCGCCTGGTAATCAACCATCGCGGCGGCCCACTCGGGATCGCCCCACCGGGCGTAGCATCCCGGGCAGAAGCTGGTCGGAGGCGCGCCCTTCTCGGTGATCGGCGGCTCGTGGCGCTGGGCGAACGGTCCGCCGGCGTGGTAGTTGGCGTTCCACTGATCGGGCATCACCATGAGGCCGAGGCGGGCGGCGGAGTCGAAGTAGCGGTCCCACATCTCACCGAGGGAGAGGTGCGTATAGTCGGTGTAGGCGACGGTCCATCCACGGGCGGCGATGTCCTCGAGGTCGCGGTCCATGAGAGGGTACTCGGACGGGTAGTCGTAGTAGCGCTCGTAGTACATGGTCGAGACGAACGGCTTGCCGTTCTGGAGCATGCCGGTGAACTGCTTCGGCGGCTCGGAGATGTCGGCGGCCATCGCGCCGGATATGGTGGATATTGCGATCATCATTGGAATCACCGCTCTCATAGTTTCTCCTACTGCCTGTGTGCGCGTCCGTTGAATCGCGAAGCACGCGAAGGAGGGACGAAGGGCACGAAAGAAGACCCCTCGCATTCCATCGAAGGGTTCGCTGTCTACACGCTGCGTTCCTTGCCCTTCCCTTTGGCGGCCTTCGGGCCCCTTCGCGCCATTCGCGATTCTACTCCGCGGTCATCTTGCCGGCGTAGACGTCGACGCGTTCGATCAGGCCGACGAACGGCGTGGGCTCCTTGTAGCTGCCTACGAGCGAGCCGTTGTCCCTCCCGATCTGCAGACCCTCGACGGGATTCGCCGTGAGCCAGCCGACTTCGCCCTCGTCGAACGTCGAGACAGGCTTCGCATCGACGCCGATAACGGCGTACTTGTCCAGGATGTTGACGGTGAAGCGCGACCATTCATTGATGCCGACAGGATAGATCGACTTGAACTCAGACAGCTTGCCCTCTCTGCGGATCGCCAGGATGAGGTGGCTGTCCTTGAGGTAGAGCGCGTACCCGTTGCTCTCTCCGCCTTGGACGAATAGGACGCCGTTCGGCGACTCGGGCTTTGCCTTGACCGAGACGTACCAGTTGATCAGCCCCGAATCGAGCGTGGGCGAGGACGGGACGTCGATGAAGTCGCCCTTCTCCAGCCGCAGGACCTTCTTGCCGCCGTCCTCCACGAACTTGCCGCCGTGGATGGTGCCATCGTTCCCCTGGCCGGAGAGGTCCTTCGCATCGCCCTTGCTGAAGTCGTAGCTCAGCACCTTGCCCTTCACGCGCTCGACCTTCTCCCTGACGACCGGAGGCGATCCGAGCTGGACGCCCTCAGGGTAGCCGGTGGCCGCCTTGAGACGAGCCAACTCGTCCTTCATCTTCCTGACCCTGGCGGCGCGCATAGGATCCTGAGCGAGGTTATGCATCTCGATGGCATCCTTCTTCAGGTCGTAGAGCTCGTCAATGTCGTTCATATCGGGATAGCAGATGTACTTCCACTGGTCGGTGCGGACCCCGAGCATGAGCGGAAGTCCGGCCGCCCAGCCCTCGCGGAAGTACTCGTAGAGGAACGAGTCGTGGCCCGGCTTCCCCTTCAGGACGGGGACCATCGAGCGGCCCTGCATGCTCTCGGGGACCTTCACGCCCGCGAGTTCGAGGAGGGTCGGCGCGAGGTCGATGTTCAGCACCGTGCCGGCGACCTTGCTCCCGGCCTTCACGAGCTTCGGGTAGCGCACGAGCATCGGGATGCGGATGGACTCTTCGTACATCAGCCGCTTGTCGCCGAGTCCATGCTCGCCGATGAAGTACCCATTGTCGCCGGCGAAGACGATGACCGTGTTGTCGAGCTGGCCGGCCTTCTCCAGGGTGGCCAGCACCCTGCCGACGCTGTCGTCAACGGCGAGGATGGCGCGGTAGTAGTCCAGCATCCGCTTGCCGTCCCAGTTCTTGCGAGCGAGCTTGTCGGGGATGGGCTCGCCCTCGCTGTTGGCCCACTGCCTGCGCTGCATGCCGTAGGTGAAGGCACGACGCATCCACGCGGGTTTGTCGGCGAAGTCATCCTTGAAGCTGGCAGGCTCGGGGATGGAGGTGTCGGCGAAGGCATCTTTGTGCCGCTCGGCGGGGGTGAAGGGCTCGTGGACCGCCTTGTGGGCAAGCACCATGCAGAACGGCTTGTCTCGCTTCCTCTCCAGGAACTTGACCGCGTAGTCGGTGAGGATGTCCGTCACATACCCCTTGGCCTGGAGCTCGTGGCCGTTCTCGTTCAGCTTGGGGTCTTCATAGACGCCCTGTGCCTTGGAGCTGAGCCAGTAGTCGAATCCCGGGCGGGGGTCCGATGTCGGAGCCTGATGCCACTTGCCGACGTACGCCGTCTCGTATCCGGCCTTCTGCAGGACCTGGGCGAAGGTCGGGCACGAGGGATCGGGGTCCATGCCCTCATTCGTGACAACGCCGTGCTTGTGGGCATAGCAGCCGGTCATGAAGCAGGCCCGGCTCGGTGAGCAGAGCGCGGTCGTGACGAAGGCGTTTCGGACGTGTGCTCCCTCGCGGGCGATTCGGTCGAGGTTCGGGGTCTTGAGCCACGACGGGTGTCCCATGAATCCCATCGAGTCGTAGCGCTGGTCGTCGGTCAGGATGAACAGGATGTTCGGCCGCTCTCCTGCGCAGGATGCGTCGTCACCCAGGGATAGACCGGCTGCCAGGACTCCGGCAGCGGCCGCCCCCCGACTCATGAACTCACGACGTGTGATCGGATTCATTGGTTGCTCCCTTGGTTACTGCGCGATCTGGGCGAGAACCGGCACCATCGGGAGGAGAGTCTCTACCTTGGACTTTCCGCCTAGGCTGAGGAGATCGGCAGCCTCGAGGACGGGATCCTCCGCGGTCAGTCTCTCGTAGATCACGTTCCTGCGCGATATCAACTTCACGTTGACCGGCCTGCTCAGCAGATCAACGACGTTGACCAACTGGCGGTCGCCGACCTTAGCCGCGAGCCATTCGACGCCCCACACGGGTTCGCCGGTCTTCGCATCGACTACGCGGACCTCGGGTAGAGCATGGGCGGCTTCGAGGAGGTCTATGAAGAACGGCCACATCTGCTTCTCGGAGTCAGCATCGGCCGGCAGGGGATAGCTGTCCCTCACGAACCTGACCGCGGCCTGGTCAAGAGCGCTGCCGTAGGGGTCCTTCTGCGGCCCCTCACCGATGACCACCAGGCGCGTGTCAATGCCGACTCTGGCCAAAGCATCGAACGCCGCCCGGGGAAGATGCGTCACCTCGGGGAGGACGATCATGCTGTAGTCCTTGCCCTTCCCCGCGGCAAGCTGCCTCTCCGAGATGAAATCCACATTGACGCCGCAGAAGTTGAGGGCCGTGTACGCACGGCCGGCCGCGTCGGGATACCTGGGGCTGTGGATCAGCGACGCCATCGAGAAAACGATCGCGACCGGCGACTTCGCGTTCTGGAGGGCGGTAACCTCGTCCGCGAACCGGTTGAGGTCGAGGCATGTGCGCCCGACCGCTTCGGCGCATCCCGGGCGGTCCATGACGTTTCCGTAGAATGGCGCCGACCAGACGTAGGCGGGATCGTCCCTGTCGGCAGCGCGATCCCAGACCCAGATGGTCGTCGCTCCCTGGCCGTGTATAGCGCCCTGCCAAAGGGCGGTGCGGAAGTGCTCGCCGGGGAGGTAGTAGGTCGAACCGTCGAGCGTCAGATGGTTCTCGGAGTTGAAGATCGGCTTGCGGCCTACGGAGCGCTGGAGGTCATACATCATGTTCTGACCGTGCCAGCCGAGCGCCCAGCCACCGCCCTCGCGGCCCCAGATGATGCAGTCGTTGCCGTTGATCTGCGAGAAATCCGAGAACTTTTCGGCATCGATTCCCCATGCGACGTTGTGGCGCTGGAGGAGGGTCCACGCCATCACCTTGGCGTGAATCGGGACGCCCGGCGCCATCTCGTGGATGACGTCGGCCATCCACTGATGCCACCCGGCGAACCGGTCCTGGTTGAAGATACAGTAGTCGTAGAACTGGGGAGCGCCGAAGTCTCCGTTGCCGGGGATCGGCACTGCCGCGAAGTCGGAGTGGCCCGTCCCGTAAAGCTTGTTCATCGTTGCCACATCGCCGTGAACCTTCTGCAGATACCTCGGCCACATCTGCTTGGTGATCTCGCAGCCCTGTCCCCTGTCGAACATAGACTCGTTGGACAGGCAGAAGCTGTGCAGCGCGGGCTTTCCACCGATGATCGGGATCACCGCCCGCAAGAACTTCTCGATCACCTGTTTGGCCTCGGGCTCATCCACGCAGAAACCGAGAAAGCCGCCGCCGCCCGCGCCGAGTTTCGGCCACTTCTCCATCGCCCACGTGGGGAAGTAGTGCGGCGAGAGGAGCACGTTGACCTTGACGTTGTGCTTCGCCGCATTGTCGAGCACCGCGGCGACATCCCTGGCGGCCTTCAAGGATACCTCGTCGGCGGTCGGGAGAGTGATGGCCGGCCCGACCTCGATCTGGATGATGTTGACTCCGTAGCCTGGGAATCGCGGTATGTCCTTCCGGACCTGACTGAAATGCCCGTAGCCACAGAAGAAGACCGGGCCGCGATCCTTCTTGCCCTTGACGTCCCGGCGGTCGGCGACAAAACTGATGCCCTCGATATCCATTCGGCTCGTCCGGTAGCGCCGGGCAATCGGGGCGACCTTCGGATCGTCGAGGCAGGCACGCATCTCGGCCATCGCGCCGTCCAGAGAACGGCTGAGGTCCTTCACCGCGAAGTCGGCCCGCCGCTCCTCGCCTTTGGTGAGGTCCCTGCGGGTGAGCGGGATGAACTGCTCGACGAGCGTTCTCGTGACAGTCGGGTAATCCAGAGGTATGCCGTGGGCGCGGCAGCTCGCATAGAGCGACAGGAACCGCGCGAACTTCCTCTCGACTGCATCGAGGTCGGCGCTGATCACTCTCGTGCTGAGTTTCTCTATCGTTCGGGAGGCCGAAGCGATCTCCAGACCCTCACTATCGAGCACGCGGACCCTGCAGTCGAGGTTGCGAACCGCAGCGGCGCCGGTGTTCCACTTCCACTCGACGGCAGTTGAACCGGGCTTGACCGACTCCGACCCTCTGAAGAGAACCTGGTCGCCCGTGAGTACCGTTGCTTCCAGAGTCGAGCCCTGCGGAGCGGCTTCGACGGAAACGGCGAGGAGCGCGGCCGCGTCGTCGCCCTGCACCTGGCCGGGAATGATGACCGATCCCTCGAATCCTCCGCCGCGCAGCGGCGTACCGACCGGACGCAGGGATATGTCGTCAATCGCCAGTTCCTTGCACACGTTGACGATGTTTATTCCGATATTCACGCCCGTCTGTCCCTCGCCGGCCCTGAAGCGGGTAGAGACTCTCTTCCAATCGTAGGTCCCGTCCGGAATGTTCAACTGGTAGCTTGACCAGTCGGTGAAGTGAGTGCCGGTTGCCACCCCCTCACCCCGAACCCAGACGCTGAGCTCGTACTCGATGCCGGGCAGGATGCCGACTCCCTGGTACAGGCGGGCGTAGACCTCCGGTGCGAGGCTGCTGTCGTTTACGAACACGAGGCACCGATTTCCCGAATGGGGATCTGTGGCACTCGAATGATAGCTCGCGGCGGCGCGAGTGTACCATCCCCAACCGGGCGAGTCGTTACCGGGAACGACTTCCTCGAAGCCGGGGTTTGCGATCGTCGGCACGAGGGCGGAAGCAGCCGACGGAGTGATCAGAGCGGCACATAGAACGATCAGGACAAGGCAGCGCATGACGGGCCTCCGGAATCACAGAGTGGAATGGCGGTAGTCACTTACGAGCTAAAATACCTGCCGGCGTTCAGCAATGTCAAGCTACGCGCGGCGGTGGCGCAGGCGGTCGAGCGCGACGGCGGCCACGATGATACCGCCGGTAATGATCTCCTGCACCCAGTTTGCCAGACCCATCTGGGCGCACCCGGAGCGGATCACGGTCATGATAAGAGCGCCGATCAGCGAGCCAAAGATGGACCCCTCGCCGCCGGAGAGACTCCCGCCGCCGATGACAACCGCTGCGATCACGTCGAGCTCGAGTCCGGAGGCGGCGGTCGGATCGCCGACGGTCAGTCTGGAGAACTGCATCACCCCGGCCAGTCCCGCGAAGGCGGCGCTGCCGGCATATACCATCAGCTTCATCCGCTGCACGTCAATCCCGGAGAGTCTGGAGGTCTGCTCGCTCGATCCGATGGCGAGGACGTACCGCCCGAATCGCGTATATTTGAGCATGACCGCGACCGCGACGGCGAGGACAAGCATGATCCAGACGCCCGGCGGGACGAACACCCAGCGCTGGTCGGGAGGGAGCGAGGCGAGAAGGCCGTTCAGCGCGGTCCACGGGGCGTCAACCTTCTGCTCGTGAGCGAAACCCTTGGCGATGCCCCTGACCGCGAGGAGCATGCCCAGGGTGACGATGAACGGCACGACTCGGAGTCGGGTGACGATGAATCCGTTCAGCAGCCCACAGAGAAAGCCTGAGAGTACTCCAGCAGAGGCGGCGACGAGCGGGCTGCACCCCTTCGCGAGGCAGGAGGCGATCGTGACGGTGCTGAGCGCGATGATCGAGCCGACGGAGAGATCAATGCCCCCGGCGATGATGACCATCGTCATGCCGAGGGCGGCCGTCCCGACCACGGCTGTCTGGCGGGCGATGGTCTCCATGTTCCGCACCCCGGTAAAGCTGTCCGGGGCCAGGGCGGCGAACAGGCCGTACACGACGGCCAGGCCCAGGAGCGGGCCGAGCCGGTTGACGAGCGCCGGACCGGTCGGACTCGTCGTCGGGCTCTTCATTCGCCCCCCAGCCATTTCTCAAGGTCGGGTTGGAGGAGCTCCTGCATCTCCGGCGTGTTCATGTTGCCGGGCGTGACCAGCTTCGCGCCGGTATCCACCTTGGCCGGGACCTGCTTCCCCTGCAAGTGCTCAGTCATCGTCTTCACCGCCATGTAACCCATGCGCATCGGGTTCTGCAGCACGAGTCCATGGATATGGCCGCGCTTCATGCCGTCAATCAGCTGCTTGGAACCGTCGAATCCGACGTACTTCACCTTTCCCGCGTACCCGCCGTCCTGAAGCGCGCGGAGCATGCCGAAGGTGGTGGACTCGTTCGGGCAGAAGATACCGTCAACGCCAAGGACGCCGTCCTTCTTGAAGCGGGAGAGCAGGTTTTCGCCTGCCTTGTAGGCGCTCTCCGGGGTGACGCCTCCGTACTGGTTGGAACTGACGACCTTGATACCCGGATGCTCGGCGATCGCGTCCATGAAGCCCTTCTCGCGCTGCATCGTGCTCTCAGAGCCCTCGCTGTACCTGAGCATCATCACCCGACCCTTACCGTCGAGAATCGAGGCCATGTGGCCGCCCGCAATACGCCCGCCCTTGTAGTTGTCGGTGGCCACGAAACTGACGAAGTCGCCGCCCTGAAGCCCGGAGTCGAAGATCACGACCGGAATGCCGCTGTTAGCGGCGTTGGCGACCGGTGCGCGCAGAGCCGCGTCATCGAGCGGGGCGAGCGCGATGCCGGACACGCCCCGGGTGATGAAGTCCTCGACCACGGCTATCTGAGCGTCGCGGTCGTCCTCCTTTGTGGGACCCTTCCAGATTACGTCAACGCCGAGTTCTCTCGAAGCTTTCACAGCACCGGCGTGGACGCTCTTCCAGAACTCGTGCATCGTGCCTTTCGGAATGACCGCGATCGTGATCCTGTCCGACTTCGCGCCAGACTGCTTGCCGCATCCGGCGGCGCACGCCACCAACAGCGCTATCACCAACATCCTGAAGACGTTTCGCATGGTCGCCCCTCCTGCTATTCTCGTGCACGGGATGAACCGGGCCACCCGCGCCTTTCTCTACGTTTGCGCCCCATGACAAGGATTCCTTCCGAAGGGCAACGAGGACGCTCAACGGTTTACTTCCGGCTGGAATGGTGATAAACTCTGGATTGAGCCTGCGTGATGCGACGGAAACCGCCGATAATGCTGGTAGAAGTACCAGCATTCCAGGCGAAGGATGACTCATCGTGTCAGAAAACACCGGTCCCGAAACCCTCAAAGAGAAGCTTCTGAGGGCGCTGAAACACAAGGCCGTTCTGGCCGAGCGGAGCAAGCGCCTCCAGCAACAGGTGGACGACTTCCGAAACCGGGAGTCCACCATGAACCACGTCACGTCCGAGCTTCTTCAGCGCCAGAGAGAGCTGAACTTCATGCTGCACCGCGCGAGCTCGGTACTGCACCAGATGCAGGAGACAAACCTGGCGCTGTCCGCCGAGTTCACCCACATAGTGAAGGAGCTTCCTGCCCCGCGCGATGGCGAAGCAGGCGCGACTTCGGATTGGGACGAGACGATCAACCGAGTGAACGACCTGTTCCGCCGAACGCATGAACTGGCGGGCGAGATGCAGGACGAGATATTCCGATCGGCTTCGGGTTCCGCGCCGCTCGAGTCGATGTCAGACCAGCCGGAGACGGCATCGAACGCGACTCCGTCCGACGACACGGACCCCGAGCCGAGGGTAGTGGAGACGCATGCGTGGACTCCGGAGCGGCACGTCGCCGAGACGATCGGGCAGGTGGCAACCCTCGAGGTCTCCGACGCTCGCGAGGCTGAGGCGGAGTCCGAGCCGGCGATCGTCCGCGCAACGATAGTTGACGCCCCGCCGACAGCCGAGACGAACGACGATGACGGCTCGGTAGAGGATCTTTTCCGCAGGCTGAACGCAATCACGGATGATCCGGATGAATGGCAGGAGGACGGAAGCGCGTCACTCCAGTCGTCGCGCAAGCCGAGCCTCCTTGCCCGCATTTTCGGGATGGGCGAGGAATCGTAGCGATCCGCGTTCGACCGCCCCCTTGCCAGCCGACACTTGGTCCGCCGCGGACTTGACTTACAGAGCATTATGCGCTATTCTCTAGGCAGGTAGTGAGAGTGAACCCCCGCCTCATCCCCTATGCCGGCCCGGGCGCGCGATGAAGTCCGGGGCTTCCGCAGGGTTCGACATGATGAGCAAATCCCGATCCAGCGCGATGCAGTATCTGCGGCTGGCGGCTCTGCTGGCGGCGCTCCTTGCCCCGAAGGCGGCCCAGGCAGCCCCGCCTCTGTGCCCCCACGTGCTCGAATGGAACAGCTCGATCCAGAACTGGGCCAACGGCGCTCCGTGGATCAAGGTAATCTTTTCTGGCCAGATCGCGACCGCCCAGGCGCGCGGCGCACAGGTCTTCTACCGACCCTACGACACATCCATCGGTACGGACGACGGCGACCTTCCCACCAACGTGACGGGAACGCAGTACGCCGACGCGGTGTGGGCAAAGGTATCCGGCCTCGCCGTGAAACCCCAGGCGATCGGGTATCGGAACGAGTTTCCCTGGTACGGCACCGCTGCGAATCGCCACACGTCCGCGCAGTTCCGGTCTTACCGCGACAGACTGCGCGCTCTCGGATACTCGGGGATGGTGGTATACGGCTCATACGGGGTCGGCTGGCCGGACTCGGCGGTCTGGGATGAACCGGAGGTCGCCGATGCCGCGAGCTGCGCCGACGCGATCGAAACGCACGAGTATTTCGACTTCGACGTGAACTGCATGTCGCCCTGGCTGACCTTCAGGCACAGAGACATCGCGATCGGACAGCATCCGGCTCTGCTCGGGGGCAAGCCGTGGTTCATAGGCGAGTTCGGTTCGGACAGGGTCTGCAACCCATCCGTCGAGTGTGATGACGCCCTGTGCCGCAGCGGATGGCTCGACAACAACAAGCTGTCGGAGTCCGCATACGTGACGCAGATGACCGCATATAGAGCAGGATGCCATCCGAACGTCTTAGCGGTCTTCGTATTCCAGCAGGGCGCCGCCGGGTGGGCGAACTTCGAGACCATCAACAGCGCCGCTGTCTCCGCCTACATGAAGTCCACCTGGACGTCGCCGACCACCGGAACGATCAGCGGCTGGGTTCGAACGACCGGCGGAACGGGGATCTCAGGGGCAACGGTCTCGACCAACACCGGCGGGTACAGGGCGACCACGGATTCCAACGGCGACTATACCCTGAGCAATGTGAACGCCGGGACCTACTCGGTGACAGCATCGAAATATGGATATGCTCCGTCGAGCGCCGCAGTCACGGTCACGGCCGGCAGCACGAGTGTCGCAAACTATACGCTTACCGAACTCGACCTGACTCCCCCCACGATCGCCAATATCACGCCGACACCAGCGTGGGCCGTGCCAAACGGCACGATCACCATGGCCGCCGACGTGACCGACAACAAGGCAATCGCGATGAGTTCGATCGCGCTCGTGAGGCCGACCAACCTGGTGGTGAATCCCAGCTTCGAGTCCGGCCTGGCCGGATGGACGAACGAAGGCAGCCCTCCGTATTCGACAGACAACAACTACCCCGCGCCTACGGCGAAGGACGGAGCGCACTGGGCGGGAACGTCGTGCGGATACGGCAGCGGGGTCAAGAACTCCGAACTGCGCCAGGTCGTGAACGTATCGCCGCTGACGAAGTATTTCCTGTCGGTCTGGGTCAACACCGACGGCAGCCCCAATCCGTGCAGTGCGTTTCTGCAATGGAAGAACGGCGCAGCGACCGGCGACGGGCAGTGCACGACCCTCGTATCAGCAACCAACAACACCATCGGATGGAAGAGGCTGTACGCTCTGGTGACACCGACCGGATCGCAGTTGACGATCGCACTCAAGCTGAGTTGGGATTGCGGCGGAATGGGAGGAGGCGGCAACTTCGACCTGGCAGAGGTGCGCCCTGCACTCTCGCCGAGCACCTACTCAGGTGGAACGGCTACGTGGAACGGAGTGGCGATTCCGGCGACCTGTGAGTTCCTGATCTACGCGAGAGATACCTCGCTGAACGCAAGCCTTGCGGTCTCTCCGACCATCACGGTTGCAGAGACGCCGCTTACGATCTCGCAGGCCAAGGGATACACCGACGGATACGCGGTGCAGCTCACGAACAAGGTTCTCACCGCCTCTATGGGCGCGCTGTCCTGGGTCCAGGAGGGCGACCGGAGTTCGGGAATCAGAATCAACACCGGCACCAGCGCCCCGCTCGGATCCAGGATGACCGTCGCGGGCAGGCTGCTGACCGTGGACGGGGAGAGAAGCCTCGATGAGGCCGTAGCTGTGCAGACCGGATCGCCGATGCCCGCAGACCCGCTCTACCTAGGAAACGGCATACTCGGCGGCGCGAACCTCAATCTCTACACGCCCGGGATCACGGGCGGATTGGGGGCGAACAACATCGGCCTGCTGGTGACCACTTTCGGGCGCGTCACTTTCGCGGGCTACGGCTTCTTCTACCTGGATGACGGCTCGAAACTCGACGACGGGTCCGGTCATCGGGGTTTGAGGGTCTCTGCCACGGGGCTGACCTTCCCCTCTGAAGGGTTCGTAAAGGTCACGGGCATCAGTTCCTGTGAGAAGAACGCCCAGGGCAAGGTCGTCCCGCTCCTGAGGGTCAGAAAGCAGGAGGACATCGGCGAGATCGTCGGGGGTTGAGCCGAAGCCTCCTGCTTGGTGGGCCAAGACTCAGAATGCCCAGTCTACACGAGCCGCCGCGAAGTTCTCCGTCAGGTCCGACCCCGGACCGACGCCGTTATCCACCTTGCGATGGGAGTACTCTATCTGCAACATGAGCGGATGCGCGAGGTGCTGCCGCCAACCCACCGTGATCCGGCTGACGTCGTGGTTGTCGGCGGACGGCGTTTTCACCCAGTCGAATCGCGCGAACTGAGCCGACTCCATAGCAAAGTGGTTGAACTGCACGAATCCGCCCGAGAATGTGTAGGTATCCCCGGGAGCAGCGATGTTGAACCCGCTGCTGTCCCTGCCCTGCAAGTACTGGATATCAACGTTGTACTCGCTGAAGTTCAGGGCCGCATCGAGCCCGTATCGGTTGAAGTTGTGTCTCGCACCACCGCCGTCGGGCTCAGCCCTGCCGAAGTAGGCAAGCGCGCCGAGCCGGTGTCCGGCGGTCTGCCCGAACCCCTGGCCAAACACGTAGGCGCCTCGCACATAGATGTCCGCCGGGGAGTCGCTCGAATCGTTGCTGCTGGAACCGTTTACGAAACCTAAGGCGTACTGAAGCGGACTTCGGCCCCAGCCAGTCAGTTCCACCCCGGTCGCCGGATTCGCCAGAGAGAAGCGGTTCAGAGACCCAGACGATCCGTCGAACTCGTAGACCTCATACGGCGATATTGTGATCTTGCGCAGCGCGGAGAAGGGAACGTACTGCCCCTCGAACTTCCCCAGCCTGGCGTTCAGCCACGTCGATCCGAGGCCGCTGAAGATCACGTTCGCCTGCTCCAGCGAGGCATCCTGCGCTTCCACGCCGCTGCCTCCATCTATCCGGGGCAGGTATCCCAGGAAGAAGCCTGCGTTCTCGCCGAGCAGACCCGCGCCCAGTATGTCGAGGCCGTTGAGCTGGAATTGGTTGACCTTATCACCGGCAGTGCCGGGCGAGAAGCTGTCGCTCGTGTAGCCGGCCTGAGTCCGAAACGCCAGCGGGGCGCCGGGAACATCGAGTATCGTCTGCTCGATGTTCTCCTGTCCCGGAATCCGGTAGCCGTTAGCACGGTACTTCTGACCGAAATCGTTCAGGCGGGGCCACGCAACGTGACACATCCCGCAGTTGAAGCCGTATTTCCTCGCCAACGCCGGCATCGCGCCCGACGGACTCTGGCAGAGCGCGATGATCGATCCCGTCATCGCGACAATCACAAACCAGCGCAGTCTGTTCATCGGACTCCCTCCTTCATCATGCGGCTGAGATCCTGAGCGGTGATCTCCGGGTCCGGCAGGGCGGGCGGCTCCGTGATCGGGAACGGCCCTGTCAGCGCTTCCATGAATGCGACCAGGTCCTTCTTCTCGCTCTTCGATAGATTGAGCGGGACCATTGTGTGATCGAGGTTCGGGTTCGGAACGCCGCCACGGTTGTAGAACTCGACGACGGCCTCCAGGGTCGGCTCGGAGCCGTCGTGCATGTAAGGCGGGGTCAGCGCCACGTTTCTCAGCCGCTGGGTCAGAAACGCGCCCATGTCCCTGGGGTTCTTCGTGACTTCGTAGCGGCCGACATCCTTGTACTTGCCGCCCGAATAGCCCGCCCCGAGATTGTGAAAGCTCGAGTCGCTGAACGCGGGCCCGCTGTGGCAGACGTTGCAGTGACCCTTGCCGTTGAATATATGCATCCCGCGCACGGCGGACTTGCTCATGGCCGCCCGATCGCCTTTGAGGTACATGTCGTACGGCGAGTCACCGGTGACGATGGTGCGCTCGAACGCGGCGATAGCTTTGGCCATCAGTTCGATGTTCGGCGCGGCGCCGAATACCTCTCGGAACTGAGCAACGTAGCCCGGAATGTGGCTCAGGCGATAGTCGAACTCTTCCTCGGTCAAATCCATCTCGACGGGATTCTGAACCGGGCCGACCGCCTGCTTCTCCAGATGCACCGCGCGCCCATCCCAGAACTGAGGGATGATGTAGGCCGAATCAATGATGGACGGGGAGTTCCGCGTGCCTTTCTGATGGGCGACTCCCTCAGACACGGGACCTGAGTCCGCCCACGCCTTCTTCGGGTCGTGGCAGCTCGCGCAACTGATGGTCCCGTCTGAAGAGAGCCGGCCGTCGAAGTACAGTTGCTCCCCGAGCCGGATCTTCGCGTCGGTCATCGGATTGTCGGCGGGAATGGGAACGGCGGGGAGCAGGCCGTTCGCATACATCTGCCCGTTTGCGACCGAGATCCCGCCCTGTAAGAGAATCAGGAATCCGGCGACGAGAACGATAGCCGAGACAGCCAGTATCACTCGCATAGAGCACCTCCTTGTGTCATGGCACGTTGCTCATTATACTCTCTCTTACCCGGTTGAGGGAACAGGCAAACAGCATTGACATTCTCATCTCGTTTGCGATACCGTATCTTACCGTGCCTACGCGCAGACCGCAACTACTCGCTCTGACTATGCTCGTCCTGATCGCCGGATGCACTCACCGCCAGCAGACCAACACCGGCGGCGTCATCACCCTCGAGTTCTGGAACGGGTTCACCGGCCCCGACGGCAAGACGATGGAGAAGATCGTCACGCGGTTCAACGCCGAGCACAAGGACATCCAGGTCCGCATGCAGATCATCCCCTGGAACACCTACTACGACAAAGTCACGCTCGGACTCGCGTACGGCGGGGCGCCGGACGTGTTCATCCTCCATACCGATCGCCTGCCGGAGTACGCGGACTCGAATGCGATAAGCTGCGTTGATGATCTCATCGCGAACGGCAGCGTAGACCCGAAGGATTTCATGGAGCGACCCTGGGCAGCCGCTCGCTGGAAGGATAGGCAGTACGCCCTCCCGCTCGACTGCCATCCGCAGGGACTTTACTACAACACCGAGCTTTTCCGGAAGGCGGGCATCAGGAAGCCGCCGGCCAGCCTCACGGAGTTCATCGAGGCCGGGAAGAAACTGACGATCGACGAGAACGGCGACGGGAAGCCCGAGCAGTGGGGATTCGCCTACACGTGGCTGCGGACGAACGCCCACACATTCCTCGCGCAGTACGACTCCGGCTGGATGACGAAGGACACAAAGCATTCCGATCTCACGAGCGACAATGCGAAAGCGGCCTTCCGCACTATGACCGATCTGATATACAAGGACAAGATCTGCCCCGCGCCGGAGGGCCAGGATGCCTGGATCGGATTCCGCACCGGCAAGGTGGCGATGGCGATCGAGGGAATCTACATGCTCTCGAGCGTCGAGGAGCAAGAAGGCCTCCACTTCGCAGGCGCTCCCTGCCCGCAGTTCGGGCCGGTCAAGGCGGTATGGGGCGGCTCGCACCTCCTCGCGATGCCTGCGAAGATCTCGCCCGATCAGCGAAAGGCGGGCTGGGAGTTCATGAAGTATCTCTCGGACCACTCGCTCGACTGGGCAGAGGGAGGACAGGTGCCGGTGAGGAAGAGCATCCTCGTCACACCGGAGTTCAGGCGGATGTCGGTGCAGTACGAGTTCAGCAAGAAGCTTCCGTATGTCGTGTATCTCCCGCAGTCGACGGCCATCAACCAGGTGCTCCCGTTCTGCGATGCGTCGGTCGAGGCGATACTGAACAGGATCAAGCCGACGGACGAGGCGCTGTCGGAAGCCGCAAGGCGCATAGACAACGTGCTCGAGAGGCAGTGAGCGCACCGTGGTGGCGTCTTCAGTCGGCGACCAGTTGTGCGACAAGGACGCTTCTCGATATGCTACGCTACTCGAAGCTGTCGGATACTAGTTGCGGCACAGAACAACCGATCTCCTCGAGTAGCCGCTCTGGTGGCATAACGAGAAGCCAACCAGACTCATCGCGGGTTGGAGAAAGCATGAAGCTCTGGAACAGAAACAAATACGCGGCCATGTTCCTGCTGCCGTACGCAACACTGTTCACGATCTTTGTCGTGACGCCGGTCATCTACGGCTTCTTCATCAGCCTGCACAAGTGGTACATACTCGCTCCGAGGCCGGAGTTCATCGGTTTCGCCAACTACTCCGCCGTGCTCAAGGACGATCTGTTCCGAACCGCCTTCA
The DNA here is from genome assembly GCA_017993055.1 of Armatimonadota bacterium. Lineage (NCBI taxonomy): Bacteria > Bacillati > Armatimonadota > Armatimonadota bacterium. The sequence goes on along the minus strand of JAGONM010000041.1, from coordinate 1,648 downwards.
TGCGCACGGCGTACTTCGTGATCATGGTCGTTCCCGTCGGGAATGCGCTCTCCCTGCTGATGGCGGTCGGGCTGAACCAGAACTACCGGGGCACGACGCTCTACAAGGTCGCCTACTACCTGCCCGTGCTGACGTCGGTCTCGGTGACGGCGATCCTCTGGCGGTGGCTCTACAGCTCTGACTTCGGGCTGCTGAACTACTACCTGAACCAGACCGGTGCGTTCTTCCACTCACTCGCCCCGAGCATCTTCTCCGGCAACTGGGAGGTCGGATGGCTCCGTAGCACTTCTACCGCGATGCCTGCGATCGCGCTGCTCTCAGTATGGTGGGGAGCCGGCGGGAACATGCTGATCTACCTCGCCGGCCTGAAGAACGTACCGAAGGAACTCCTCGAGGCGGCGGAGATAGACGGCGCGACACCAATGCAGAGGTTCTGGAGCGTCACCATTCCGCTGATCCGCCCGACCATGCTCTTCTGCCTGGTGATGTCGGTGATCGGGTCGTCGCAGGTTTTCGGGCAGACGTATATCCTCACCGGCGGCGGCCCGTACTACTCGACGCTCACGGTGATCCTGTACATGTACCAGCAGGGCTTCGGGCTCTACCAGCTCGGATACGCGGCGGCGGTGGGATACGTGCTATTCGCGGCGGTGCTGGTGTTCACGATCCTGCAGTTCAAGCTGCTCTCATTCAAGAGGATGTAGAGGAAGGCAAATTCGAAGCACGAAGCACGAAATTCGAAACAAATCCGAATGACTGAATACCGAAAAGGCAAACGGAGGTTCGTCCCAATCGTTTTCCGATTTGCCCTTTTCCCATTTGCCTTATTGTTTCGTGCTTCGAGTTTCGAATTTCGAATTTCCCGCCCGGGGTTCAACATGGGAAGTAGACACAAAAAACGTGTCGCAGTCAAAGGGCTCGTCGCGCAACTGATAATGGCGGGCGGGGCGGTGGTCATGCTCGCGCCGATCGTGTGGATGCTCTCCACGTCGCTCAAACACGAGTCCGCCGTCCTGAGCGCAGTGCCTCAGTGGATCCCCCGCCCCGCGACCGCCGAGAACTTCGTCGGGCTTTTCACCCAGGCGAAGGACTTCCCGGTTGTCCGGTGGCTCTTCAACAGCCTGTTCATCTCGTTCGCGCACACGGGGCTCGTGCTCCTGATCGCAAGCAGCGCGGCCTACGCATTCGCGCGGCTGGACTTCAAGGGTCGGGAGGCCGGGTTCATGGTCGTCGTCGCCACGATGATCATCCCGGCCCAGATCACCCTGATCCCCGTGTTCCTGATCGTGCAGAAACTCGGATGGTTCAACAGCTACTACGGGCTGATCGTTCCCGGGCTCGCGGGCGGGTTCGGGGTCTTCCTGTTAAGGCAGTTCTTCATGCAGATACCGGTCGAGCTCGAGGAGGCCGCGTTCATGGACGGCGCGACCCCGATCACGATCTACTGGAAGGTCATCCTCCCGCTTGCGAAGCCCGCGCTCGCCGCGCTTGCGATCTTCAGCTTCATCGGCTCGTGGAACGACTTCGCGTGGCCGCTGATCATCACGAACGACATCAACCTCCGGACGCTCCCGATCGGCATCATGATCTTTCAGGGGCGGTACACCCAGGAGTTCGGCCTGACGATGGCCGCCGCCGCCGTCTGCTC
>JAGONM010000040.1 GCA_017993055.1 Armatimonadota bacterium | reverse complement strand
TTTGTCGTAAACTAGGCATGCGGGATAGGGACCTCCTTGGTCGGTTTGTCGGTCAACAATACCCATACCAGAGAGCGTCCTTCTCCCGCAACCCCAAGTGTCACATATGTATGGTAAACCCAGACGGCTCGACTGACCGACTATTGACCGGCGCGCGAATCGGTGGTAGAATGTGACTCGCTGCGGCGGAGTAGCTCAGTTGGTTAGAGCACACGGCTCATACCCGTGGCGTCGGCGGTTCGAGTCCGCCCTCCGCTACCATTCACAGGCCCGTTCACGCGGGCCTTATCTTCACCGACGTCAGCAGGTCCCACATCTTCCGATAGGAGGAGCCGATATGCCTTTCTGCCCAAATTGCAGAGCAGAGTATGTCGAGGGCGTTACGCGCTGTATTGACTGCGATGTGGAACTCGTCCCGGAACTGGAGCCGGAGCAGGTCGAGCAGTTCTCGGACGAGCCGTTCGTTCCCGTCTTCAGGTACAAGGACGAGATGGAAGCGAAGATCGCGAAGGGCGTTCTGGAGGATGCGGGCATTCCGACTTGGGAGAGATCGGACATCGTCAAAGCAGTGGACCCGTTCACGGTCGGTCCCCTCGGCCAGGAGGAACTGCTCGTGCCCGAATCGAGAGCGGATGAGGCGATGAAGGCGTTGGAGGAAGCTCTGGGAGAGGGCGCTCACATCGCGGACGATGGGGATGCGCCGTAGGGTCCATACCGGACGCACGTCAAAAGGGGGAAATGGAGAGTGGGAGGCCGTCGCCTCGCCGTTCTCCATTTCCCCTTTTTCGGAGGTGTAGGTGTCGGACTCAGTCGTTATCTCGCGCTCTTTCGCCGGTATGCGAACGCGGCAAGAGAGATCATTCCGGTGCTCAGGGCCAGTATGCCGCCCGGCTCGGGAATGGGATCAGGCAGGCCTCCATCGGGCGAACCGCTCCCGCCGCCGGCCAGTATCGCCGCTCCGGCGATTCCAGCCGCAGGGAGAAGCCATCCGGCAATCCCCGTCCCGCCTCTCGACGCGACCTTGGCGACCGTCTCAATCGGTCCGCTTGCCAGAACCGCAGTCTCGGGCTCGGTCGTCACCGCCGCAGCCACTTGGTCCGCCAGAGGTGACGTCGTGCTTCCGGGCACCGTGGTCGGCAGTTCAGTCGAAACAGGCGTCTGGACGGCCGCAGCCTCAGCCGGTGTCTGCGCCGCCGCGGCCGGGTCGGTCTGTGCCAATGTCTCGGGCTTCGACGGCAGTTTGGGCACGCCCGACACGGAATCCGACATCGGGTTGCCCGTGCCCATCTCCAGAACCGGCATGCCCTTGCTGTTGACGAACACCCTCGTGCCGGCCTTGAATGTCTTTGTGACAACCTCGACCTCGGAATTGCCTTTCCGCCGATAGACACCGAGATCCTGGGTCTCCTCGATCTTAGCTATGGAGAGCTCGTTTCGGAAGTATGATAGGACCGCCGAAGGGTCAACCCGATAATGCTTGGCATAGCGCAGCACCAGCAGCCGACTCTCCTCCACCTGATTCACTAACTCCGCAACGCTGTCCACGGACTCGATCAGGAACGCGCCGTCTCCGGCGGGTTTCGCGATGGCAGTACCCGGCAGGGCGAAGGCCGCCATTATACATAGAAGAAGAACAAGCCCAGCCATTACTCTCATGTTGCTTCCTGTCCTTTCCGTGTTCTCGATTTCCACGCGCTTGGCGCGGATTGCACTTAAGTCAAGACAAGCTTCACTTATCCTCAAGTGCAAGAATCGTGCCATTCACGCGATACCAGCCTGAATTGGCCTCAAGATTTTTTTGATGGTTGGAGCCGCACCCGCCCGAAGGTCGCAAAGGACATGGACTGAAGGTCGCCGAGAATCTTCTCGCATGGTTGCCATTCTTCGCATCGGTCAGAGTGGCGTCTCCGTTCACAGTCGTGATCCGTAGCGCGAAAAATGGGTCTTGACAGCCCGAGGCCGCTCTGGTATAGTGAGTCAAACTTGACGGAACGCCTTTAAGTTGGTCCTGCGAGGCCGACAAGGGTGCGTGTTATACTCACGCTTACATCGGGCAGATCACGCCTCCTTGCCGCACTCGGCGGGGGGGCGTTTTTGTGTCTCAGGAGGCCGATGCGCATGGCTGAGAACTCAACAAACGGTCAGGGCGGGCAGGTGATGGACGCAGCGGATATGCGCCGCGCGCTCACCCGCATCGCGCACGAGATTATCGAGCGCAACAAGGGCGCCGAGAAACTGGGAATCGTCGGAGTCCGACGCAAAGGCGCGCCTCTAGCTTACCGGCTCGCCGAACTCATAGGCACCATCGAGGGGGCCAAGGTGCCGGTCGGTGTGCTCGACATCACTCTCTATCGCGACGACATCGCCACAAGACAGCCCGAGGTCGGCACGACGGAAATCCCGTTTGAGGTCGGCGGACGGGTGATTGTCCTCGTGGACGAGGTCATCTACACCGGGCGAACCGTCCGATCCGCTCTCGATGCGCTCGTGGACATGGGTAGGCCGGCCGCCATCCAACTTGCTGTGCTCATTGACCGAGGCCACAGGGAGCTTCCCATACGGCCGGACTATGTCGGTAAGAACATTCCTACGTCCCGCTCCGAGATGGTTGACGTCCAACTCACTGAGATCGAGGGCGAGGACCGTGTCTGCATCCTCAAGTAGCGAGGAGGTACAGGATGACGAGCTTGGATCAGACTGTCGAATCCGCCGACGGCACCGGGGCGATTGACGCGCCCGACGTTGCCGGCAGGCGCCTGAAGCGCAAGGACATCCTCGATCTGCAGGATATGACCTCCGACGAGATCGAGCTGATCCTTCAGACGGCGACCTCGTTCAAGAGCGTCCTGGGTCGCCGGATCAAGAAGGTGCCGACGCTCCGGGGTCGGTCCATAATCACCTTGTTCTATGAGGCCAGCACGCGGACCAGGACCTCTTTCGAGATTGCGGCCAAGATACTGAGCGCGGACACGTCGAGCATCGCGGTCGCATCGAGCAGTGTCGCCAAGGGTGAGTCGTTCAAGGACACGATTCTGACGCTCCGCGCGATGAAGCCTGATGTCTTCGTCATTCGGCATGGGGCTTCCGGCGCGCCGCATTTCGCCGCGAGCCTCGTCCCTGAATCGGTCATCAATGCCGGCGACGGCATGCATGAGCATCCCACTCAAGGGCTGCTCGACATGCTCACGATTCTCGAGGCCAAGGGTCGGCTCGAGGGGATTACAGTTGCCATCGTTGGCGACATCCTGCACAGCAGGGTGGCAAGGTCGAACTTGTGGGGCCTGACTCACATGGGCGCGAAGGTGCGTCTCGTCGGCCCCAGGACTCTCATGCCGCCGGAGGTCGAGAAGCTTCCTGTTGAGGTCTACACGAACGTCGAGGATGGCATTAGGGACGCCGATGTCGTGAACGTCCTGCGCATTCAGCTCGAGAGGATGCAGACAGGGCTCTTCCCGAGCATCCGCGAGTACTCCAGGTTTTTCGGCATTACGAAGGACCGCCTGAAGGGCGCGAAGGACGACACGATAGTGATGCACCCGGGGCCGATGAACCGGGGCATCGAGATCATGCCGGACGTGGCCGATTCGAATGTCTCGATGGTCGAGACACAGGTGACCAACGGGGTTGCGGTTCGGATGGCGCTGCTGTATCTTCTGATGGGAGGAGGCTCCGCCGATGTTGCTTAGGGGTGGAAGAATCGTGGATCCCGCTCAGGGCATGGACCAGGTCGCGGATCTGCTCATCGAGGACGGTCGTATCGCGCGGATAGGTCAGATCAAAACCGCAGACCAGATCATCGACGTCTCGGGCAAGTTCGTGCTGCCGGGCCTGATCGACATGCACGTACACTTCCGCGAACCGGGGTTCGAATACAAGGAAGATATCGAGTCCGGCGCCAGGGCCGCCGTTGCCGGAGGATTCACCGCAGTCGCCTGCATGCCGAACACGAACCCCGCGGCCGACAACCGCTCGGTGATCGAGTCAATCCTCGGACGGGCCGACGAGGTCGGTCTCGCACGCGTCTATCCGATGGGCGCGCTGACCAAGGGTAACAAGGGTGAGGAGATGGCCGAGATGGGTGATATGCAGCAGGGTGGGGCGGTCGCGTTCTCCGACGACGCGTTCCCGATCCAGCAGTCGATCGTCATGCGCCGAGTCATGGACTACTGTGCGATGCTCGACGTGCCGGTCGTGACCCACTGCGAGGACACATCGCTCAGCGGCGAGGGCTTCATGAACGAGGGACTGACATCCACCATCCTCGGCCTCAGGGGCATTCCGGCCGAGGCAGAGGAGGTCATGGTCGCCCGAAACATTGTGCTCGCGCGGCTAACCGGCTGCAGGCTGCACATCCAGCACGTCAGCACGAAGGCCTCGGTCGAATTGATTCGCGAGGCAAAGGACCAGGGCGTCAAGGTGACCTGCGAGACATGTCCGCAGTATTTCAGCCTGACCGAAGAGACCGTGATTGGATACGACACCAACACGAAGATCAACCCGCCGCTTCGAACGGCGGACGATGTGGCCGCGATCAAGGCCGGGCTGGCCGACGACACGATCGACGTGATCGCCACTGATCACGCCCCGCACGCCGTAGAGGAGAAGGAGACCGAGTATGCCGCCGCGCTGAACGGCATGGTCGGCCTGGAGACAGCAGTCGGTCTGACGGTCACGGAACTGGTGAAGACCGGGACGCTCACGCTCGCCGAGGTAGTGCAAAAGATGTCGCTCGGTCCGGCGCGGGTGCTCGGAGTCGAGGGCGGCTCCCTGGCGGTCGGCGCACCGGCTGATGTAACGGTGCTCGATCTCGACGCTGAATGGATTGTCGAGCCCGCGAAGTTCAGATCACGGTCTAAGAACACGCCGCTCGGCGGACGGATGCTCACCGGTCTTCCCGTAATGACCGTCGTCGGCGGGAAGATAGCGCACCAGTAGCTCCAACGGCCGGGGGTCTCAACGAAGAGAGAGGTAGCGGTTTGAGAAAAGCAAGAGTAGCGCTGGTCGGGCTGGGCGGATGGGGCGGTGACAGAGGTGTCGCGGCCGTCAAGAACGCTGCCGATGTGCTGGACCTCATCACTTGGTTCGACGCCAGTCCCGATGTCGTCGAGCAGCGCAGGGGCGAGATGCCGGTCCCGCCCGCCGGCTCTTGGGATGAAGTCCTCGAGTGCTCGGATGTCGAGGGTGTGCTCTTGGTAGTGCCTAATCATATCCACATGCCCCTGGTGATCGGCGTTGCGGAGCACGGGAAGCACGTTTTTATCGAGAAGCCGCTGGCTAACACGCTGGCGGAGTGCGACACGATCATGAAGGCGTGCGAAGACGCAGGTGTGATCCTGCAGGTCGGCCACTGTCTGCGCCGCGTGCCGGCTGTTCGCAAGGCCCGGCAGTTTCTTGATGAGGGCAGAATCGGGGACGTCGTCATGATCGAAGGTCATCAGTCGCACCGGGGAGGCTGGAGCGTCGAGGAGGGCCAGTGGCGATGGTACAACGAGACCTGCCCGGGCGGCCCGCTGAACCTTCTCGGGATCCATCAGATAGACAATATGCACTATCTGGTCGGCCCGGCGGTTGAGGTAAACGCGATGTTCTCAAAGAAGTGCCTCTCCGCCGAGATCCCTGAGATCACGCAGGTCATCATCCGCTTCGAAGAAGGCTCGCTCGGTTCTATCGGCGACACGTACGTGTCACCTCCGAAGACTGAGACCTGCATCTACGGCACAGACGGGTTCATGGAGGTGGATTGCCTGAAGTCGCACCTCAGGCTCTGCGATGTCGAGGGGGACGCTACAGATATCCCGTGCGAGAGGATTGACCTTATCATGGATGAGTACCGGGAGTTCGCCGCGTGCATCGTCACCGGCAGTCGGCCGGAAACCGGAGGCCGGGAGGGTCGGGCCGCGGTGGCGGTCATGGAGGCGGCGATCGAATCCGACCGGACAGGCAAGACGGAGAAGGTCAAGTGAAGAAGTCAATACTCGTCCTGTCGGACGGCACGACATTCGAAGGGGAGTCTCTGGGCGCGAGTGGCACGACGCTCGGCGAGGCGGTATTCAGCACCTGCATGACCGGCTACCAGGAGATGCTGACCGATCCTTCATTCGCCGGGCAACTTCTCACGATGACGTACCCGCTCATCGGCAGCTACGGAGTCGCGCCGCAAGACTTCGAGTCGCGCGGCGTCCAGGTCGCCGGGTTTGTCATCAAGCATCTCTGCGATCATCCGAGCAACTGGCGGAAGGTCGGTTCGCTCGACGAGTTCCTGGTCGGACACGGTGTCGTCGGCATCAGGGGTGTTGACACCAGGATGCTTACGAAGCACCTGAGGGTGCGAGGCGTGATGACTGGTGCGATCTCGACCGAAGCGACGCCAGCGGAACTCCTCAAGACTATCGAAGGTTCGACGGACTACGGGCTGATGGACTTCGTCCGCAAGGTTTCCGTAGACAAGCCGTACGTCTGGCAGGGCCAGACTCTCGACGACGGCGAATCCGCTGTCGGGGAGTCGGATCGGCGGCACGTCGCGCTGGTGGATTTCGGCGTCAAGTACAACATAATGCGCAGCTTGGCGTCGCGCGGATTGAAGGTCACCGTCTACCCCTGCGACTGTCCGGCCGAAGAGATCTTGGATACCGATCCCGACGGTATCGTCTTTTCGCCGGGACCTGGTGACCCGGCCAGGCTCGACTATGCGCTTCAGAACGTCAGGAAGTGCATCGGCAGGAAGCCGATCATGGGGATATGTCTCGGCCATCAGCTTCTGGGCCGCGCGTTTGGAAGCGAGACCTTCAAGCTTAAGTTCGGCCACCGCGGCGGCAACCATCCAGTACAAGATCTGGTGACAGGCCGGGTGTACATCACCTCCCAGAACCACGGTTACGCCGTTGACCCCGACGGTCTGAAGGGCTCTGGGGCGGAAGTGGCTCATGTCAATCTGAACGACGGTACTGTGGAGGGACTGCGGCACAAGGAACTTCCGATCTTCTCCGTGCAGTACCACCCGGAAGCATCTCCGGGTCCACGGGACAGCGGGTATCTCTTCAACCAGTTTCTAGAGATAGTGGGAGCATAGTAGCCGCACAACAAGGAAGTCAAGGGGGCATTGAGGCCGCATGGCACGACGAAACGACATTCACAAGGTCTTGGTAATCGGTTCCGGTCCGATCGTGATCGGTCAGGCGTGCGAGTTTGACTACTCGGGTACACAGGCGTGCAAGGCACTCAGAGAGGCCGGCTACCAGATTGTGCTGGTGAACTCCAATCCGGCCACCATCATGACCGATCCGGGCATGGCGGATTCCACCTACCTCGAACCACTCACGGTCGAGAGCCTGGAGAAGGTGATCGCCAAGGAGCGGCCAGACGCGGTTCTGCCGAACCTGGGTGGGCAGACCGGCCTGAACCTGACCGCCGATCTCTACAAGAAGGGCATCCTGGACAAGTACGGGGTCAAGGTCATCGGCGTGCAGGCTGACGCCATTGAGCGAGGCGAGGATCGAATTGCGTTCAAGGATACGATGAATGCGATTGGCGTCGAGATGCCGATCAGTCAACCCGCCCTGAGCGTCCAGGAGGCTGAGAAGATCGCCCAGGAGATCGGATATCCAGTAGTCGTCAGACCCGCCTACACCCTCGGCGGTACCGGTGGTGGTTTCTGCTGGAACGTCGAGGAACTCCGAATCATCGCCGCCAGGGGGATCGCGGCCAGCCTGGTCGGCCAGATACTGATCGAGGAGTCGGTTCTCGGCTGGGAAGAGCTGGAACTCGAAGTCGTGCGTGACTCAAAGAACCAGATGATCACCGTCTGCTTCATCGAAAATGTCGATGCCATGGGCGTTCACACGGGAGACAGCTACTGCGTCGCTCCGATGCTGACCGTGCCGACGGGCCTTCAGAAGCGGCTGCAGGACATCTCCTACCGGATCGTCGAGTCCATCGGCGTGATAGGCGGCACAAACGTCCAGTTTGCCCATGATCCGAAAACCGACAGGATCGTAGTCATCGAGATCAACCCTCGTACGTCCCGGTCGTCCGCGCTCGCTTCGAAAGCGACCGGATTTCCGATCGCCCTGATCTCATCGAAGCTGGCCGCAGGTATGACGCTGGACGAAATCCCCTACTGGCGTGATGGCACGCTCGAGAAGTACACACCATCGGGAGACTACGTCGTCGTCAAGTTCGCGCGATGGGCGTTCGAGAAGTTCCCCGGCTCGATAGACAAGCTCGGCACCCAGATGCGCGCCGTCGGCGAGGTCATGAGCATCGGCAAGAACTACAAGGAAGCGTTCCAGAAGTCGATCCGGTCGCTGGAGATCAAGAGATACGGACTGGGCTTCGCGAGGAACTTCAACCAGCTCCCGGTCGAAGAGCTCCGGAAATTCCTTGCTGAGCCGTCTTCGGAGCGCCAGTTCATCATGTACGAGGCATTGCGCAAAGGCGTCTCCGTGGAGGAACTTCACCAGATTACCTACATCGGCAGATGGTTCATCCAGCAGATGAAAGAACTTGTCGAACTGGAGGAGCAGATTCTCGAGTACAAGGGTCGGGAGTTGCCCGACGCACTCCTGATCCAGGCGAAGAAGGATGGGTTCGCGGACAAGTACCTGGCGCAGATTCTTGAGGTGCCAGAAGAGAGCATTCGCTCGGGGAGAGCTAGACTCGGCGTCGAGGAAGCATGGGAAGCAGTACCGGTCAGCGGGGCGGATGCCGCCTACTATTTCTCGACCTACAACGCGACCGACAGCGTGTCGGTCTCGCCCAACAAGAAGATCATGATCCTCGGCGGCGGCCCGAACCGCATCGGTCAGGGCATAGAGTTTGACTACACGTGCGTTCATGCGGCCTTTGCGCTGAGAGACCTGGGTCTCGAGTCAATCATGGTCAACTGCAATCCCGAAACGGTTTCCACCGACTACGACACTTCGGACAAGCTCTACTTCGAACCGCTGACCGTCGAAGACGTGCTGAGCATCTATAGGAAAGAGCAACCGGAGGGGGTCATCGTGCAGTTCGGCGGCCAGACTCCGCTGAACATTGCGGCCGAACTCGAGGAATGCGGCGTGAAAATACTGGGCACCTCCCCCAGGAGTATAGACCTTGCGGAGGATCGAGAGCGCTTTGCCGAGATGATGAAAGAGATCGGCATACCGATGCCGGAGCACGGCATGGCCAGCACACTCGATGAGGCGCTGAAGGTCGCGGCACGGATCGGCTACCCATTGATGGTTCGTCCGTCCTACGTGCTGGGCGGCCGCGGCATGGAGGTGGTCTATGACGAGGAGATGCTGACAAGATACGTCAACGCGGCGGTCGAGATATCGCCCGAGAGGCCGATTCTGATCGATAAGTTCCTCGACAACGCCATCGAGGCCGAGGCGGACGCCATCTCCGACGGTCAGGAAGCGTTCGTGCCGTCGATAATGGAGCATATCGAACTGGCAGGAATCCATTCCGGTGACAGCGCCTGTGCTATCCCGCCGGTGACGATCCCGCAGAAGCACCTCGACACGATCGTCGAGTATACCCGGCGGATAGCCGTCGAGCTTGGCGTCGTCGGGCTGATGAACATGCAGTATGCTATCGCGAACGACGTAGTGTACGTGCTGGAAGCCAATCCTCGCGCATCTCGCACTGTTCCGCTGGTTTCGAAGGTGACCGGCGTCTCAATGGCGCGTATTGCCACCAATGTCATGCTGGGCGCGAGACTGAGCGAACTCAATCTAAACGGCAGGGAGTATCCGCACTTCGGCGTCAAAGAGTCGGTCTTTCCGTTCAGTATGTTCCCGGAGGTCGATCCGCTTCTCGGACCTGAGATGCGCTCGACCGGAGAGGTCATCGGCATCGCAGACAACTTCGGTCTCGCGTTCTACAAGTCACAGACGGCAGCCGGGCTCAGTCTGCCCACGGAGGGAACCGTCCTGGTGACTGTGGCCGGGCATGACAAGCAGGCCATCGTTCCGACGATCCGCAAACTGGCGGACATGGGCTTCCAGATCTTGGCGACCGCGGGAACGGCCAGGTTGTTGGCGGAAAACGGCATCACCGCTGCGCCGATCAAGAAGATGTACGAGGGTCGCCCAAACATCGCCGATGCCCTCAGCAACGGGGAGATTCAACTGCTGATCAACACGCCTGCCGGCAAAGAGAGCGTCACGGACGACAGCTACCTGCGCAAGGCCGCGATCAAGCACAGAGTGCCCTACGTCACGACGGCGGCGGCAGCGGCCGCAGCCGCCCAGGGAATACAGGCTGCCCGCGAACAGACCGGCAGCGTAAGGTCCCTACAGGAGTACCATCGGGACATCAGAGTATCATCGGGCGACTGATGGTCTGGAATGGGCCGTGAAGGCGTGCATGAGGTAGAACCAGGAAACGCGGTCAGAGTCGATTGCCCTGGGTCATTCGCAATGTTGCACAGCGCAGGTCAAGGACAACAGGAGCAATATGCCGCGACGCAAGGACATCAGGAAGGTAATGGTCATCGGTTCGGGGCCGATCATCATCGGTCAGGCCGCGGAGTTCGACTACGCCGGCACACAGGCCTGCCGGGCTCTGCGAGAGGAGGGAATCGAGGTCGTCCTGATCAACTCCAACCCGGCGACGATCATGACCGACACCGAGATCGCCGACAAGGTCTACATCGAACCGCTCAACGTCGAGTTCGCCAGTCGCGTAATCGAGCAGGAGCGCCCGGACGGGCTGCTGCCGACCCTCGGAGGTCAGACCGGCCTCAACCTGGCGACCGAACTTGCGACCAGCGGCGTGCTCGAACGCTACGGCGTCGAGATGCTCGGCACTCCGCTCTCCGCCATACAGAAGGCGGAGGACCGTGAGTTCTTCCGCACACTCATGAACGACATCGGCGAGCCCGTGCCCGAGAGCTGGATCATCGAGACCGAGGAGCAGCTCAAGGAGGTCGCGGCGATTGGGCTATACCCGCTGATCGTGCGCCCGGCATATACGCTTGGCGGCACAGGGGGTGGAATCGCGCATGACGAGCACGAGTTGATGGAGATTGGCGTCCGTGGCTTGAAGCTCTCGATGCGTCACCAGATCCTGGTCGAGTTGTGCCTTCTCGGCTGGAAGGAAATCGAGTACGAGGTGATGCGCGACGGCGCGGACAACTGCATCACCATCTGCAACATGGAGAACTTCGACCCGATGGGCGTCCACACCGGCGATTCGATCGTCATCGCGCCGAGCCAGACGCTCTCGGACAAAGAGTACCAGATGCTCCGGACCGCCTCCCTAAAGATCATCCGCGCGCTCGGAATCGAGGGCGGCTGCAACGTCCAACTTGCTCTCGATCCGAACAGCTTCGACTATTACGTCATCGAGGTGAACCCCAGGGTCAGCCGCTCCTCGGCGCTGGCGTCCAAGGCCACCGGATACCCGATTGCCCGGGTCTCCGCCAAGATCGCGGTCGGCCTTACGCTTGATGAGATCCCGAATGCCGTCACGAAGAAGACGCTGGCGTGCTTTGAGCCGGCGCTCGACTACTGCGTCATCAAGATCCCGCGCTGGCCGTTCGACAAGTTCAAGGTCGCCGACCGCACGATCGGCACTCAGATGAAGGCGACCGGCGAGGTCATGTCGATCGATCGCAGCTTCGAGTCGGCGCTCATGAAGGCGGTCCGCTCGATGGAAGTCGGCATCTACGGATTGCGGCACAAGAATGCCAACGCCTGGACTCCGATGGAGATCGAGGAGAAGATCGCCAATCCGAACGACGAGCGCCTGTTCGTGATCGCAGAGGCATTCCGGCGAGGATGGATGATCGAGGAGATCGTCGACCTCTCGGCGATTGACTCATGGTTCCTCCACGGCATCAAGAGGCTGGTCGATACTGAATCCAGAATCCGGGATGCCGGCGCCGATCTCCGCGAGCTTGCGGAGAGTCCCGGCGTTTCGAGGATGAAGCAGAATCGGACGGTCAAGCTGCTCAAGGAAGCCAAGGAACTCGGCTTCCCCGACAGGGTGATCGCTGAGTTGTCGGGCACGGACGAGGACAAGATCCGCGAGTTCCGCAAGGCGCTTGGAATCGTGCCGACCTACAAGATGGTAGACACCTGCGCCGCCGAGTTCGAAGCCCAGACCCCGTATTTCTACTCCACCTATGAGGACGAAGACGAGGCCGAGCACTTCGTTCCATACGAGTCAGGCGTCAGTAGCCAGGACTTGGAGTACGTAAGCCGTAACCCCGAATCCCGCAAGAAAGCCATCGTCATCGGCTCCGGGCCGATCCGGATAGGGCAGGGGATCGAATTCGACTACTGTAGCGTGCACTCCGTCTGGGCGCTCAGACAGGCGGGCTACGAGTCGATCATCATCAACAACAACCCTGAGACCGTCAGCACCGACTTCGATACTTCGGATAAGCTCTACTTCGAGCCGCTGACCCCCGAGGACGTGCTCAACATCATAGACATTGAGCGGCCGGAGGGTGTCATCGTCCAGTTCGGCGGCCAGACGGCGATCAATCTCGCCAAGCCGCTCCATGATGCGGGAGTCAAGATTCTTGGCACGTCGTGCGACTCGATCGATGAGGCCGAAGACAGAGACAGGTTTGAGGTTCTGCTCCGCAAGCTCGACATCCCGAAGCCTGCGGGCCGAGCGGTCACCACGGCAGAGGACGCCATCAGGGTCGCCGAAGATATCGGCTACCCTGTCCTCGTTCGCCCGTCATATGTTCTGGGCGGCCGCGCGATGGAGATCATCAACAGCACCGAGGACCTGCGCAACTACATGGAGTATGTAGTCGAAGTATCGCCGAGAGCTCCGATACTCGTGGACAAGTACATACTCGGAAGAGAGGCTGAGGTTGACGTCATCTCAGACGGTGTCGACTGCCTGCTCCCGGGTATCATGGAGCACATCGAGCGGGCGGGTGTCCATTCCGGTGACAGCATGGCGGTCTACCCACCTCAGTCGCTGAGCAAGAGCGTCGTCGACCAGATGGTGCGCCATGCGATCGCGCTGTCCAGGGCGCTCGAGGTCAAGGGCGTCATGAACATACAGTACGTCATCGAGAACGACACGGCCTACATCCTGGAGGTCAACCCTCGATCCAGTCGCACCGTGCCGTACCTCTCGAAGGTCACGGGCATCCCGATGATCAACGTCGCTACTCGCCTGATGCTCGGCGACACCCTCAAGAATCAGGGCTACGAGGGCGGGCTCTACCCCGACCGGAAGAACATCGCTGTCAAGGCGCCGGTCTTCTCGTTCGCGAAGCTCGTGCAAGTGGATATCGGTCTCGGCCCGGAGATGAAGTCGACCGGCGAGGTCATGGGCGTCAACGGCAGCTTCTACAGCGCGCTCTACAAGGCGCTCGTCGCAAGCGGCGTCGACGTCCCGAGCCAGGGTTCGTTGATCGCCACAATAGCCGATCAGGACAAGGCCGAGGCGCTGCCGATAATCCGCCGATTCGCGCGGCTCGGCTTCGAGATCTACGCTACCGCCGGCACGGCCGAGTTCCTGAACGAGAAGGGCTGCGAGGCGAACGAGGTGAAAAAGATAGGTGAGGGGTCGCCGAACTTGCTGGACCTGGTGCGCAGTGGGGAAATCGACCTGCTGATCAACACGATATCCAGGGACAAGAAGATCGAGATTGAGGGTGCGATGATCCGGCGGGCGTCGGTCGAGCACGGCATACCGTGCCTGACGTCGCTCGACACTGCGAAGGCGCTCCTTCTCGCGCTGGCGTCGAAGAAGGAAGGACAGACGTTTGACTGCCTCACCATTGACCAATACCTGCGGGCAGAGCACTAACATCCTGCAGCGGAAGTGCCGGATCGTCGAGCACGACGAGATCGGCCAGCACAGCCGACAACTCGTTCTCGACGCGCCTGAGATTGCGTCTCTGGCGGTTCCCGGGCAGTTCGCGCATGTGCTATGTGGTGACAGCCATGATCCGCTCCTTCGCAGACCGTTCAGCATTCACTACGCCGACCGCGAGTCCGGCCAGGTTTCGATCGTCTATGAGATCAGGGGCAGGGGAACGGCCCTGCTCGCCCGGCGGAATGTCGGAGAGGTACTGGACGTTCTTGGACCGCTTGGGAATGGTTTCACTCTGCCCGAGTCGGTGGATGCCCCCGTCCTGCTCGTGGGCGGCGGTTGTGGCGCCGCGCCCCTCTACTTCCTGGGCTTGGCCATCGAAGAGAAGTTCTGCCCGGAGTGCATGACCTTCATGATGGGGGCGGCCACGGCTGACAGGCATGTCTGCTTCGATGAGTTCTATCATTTCTGCCAGGACGGCCAGGATCGCTACTGCATCTCAACGGACGATGGCTCATGCGGTGATAAGGGATTTGTGACCGATCTGCTCGTACAGCACCTGCAGTCGGCTGACAAAGCCAGGCCCTCTATGATCTACGCCTGCGGGCCGATGCCGATGCTCAAAGCCGTTTCGAGGATCGCAGTGGACCAGGATATCCCATGCCAGGTCTCCGTCGAAGCGAAGATGGCCTGCGGAGTCGGCGCGTGCCTGAGCTGCGTGATCAAGGTCCGCGACGGCGACTCGTTCAAGTATGTCCGCTCGTGCCACGAAGGCCCGGTCTTAGATGCCGGAGAGGTGATCTGGGATGAGTAAGCTCGCGACCACAATCGCCGGCATAGAGCTGAAGAACCCCGTCATGGTCGCGTCCGGGACCTTCGGCTACGGCAAGGAGTATCTGGGCCTCATCGACCTCAACCGGCTTGGTGCTGTCGTGACCAAGGGCACATCCATTGATCCGTGGCCTGGAAACCCGCCGGACCGCATCGCCGAGGCCCCCGCCGGAATGTTGAACGCCATCGGCCTCCAGAATGACGGCATCGAGAGCCTGCTCAACGACAAGCTCCCATGGCTGGGGCAGTTCGACACTGCGGTGATCGTCAACGTCGTGGGAAAGACGGTCGATGAATATGCCGAGGTCGCGCGCCGGCTGGACGATGTCGAGGGCGTCGACGGCTTGGAGATCAATGTCTCGTGCCCGAACGTCAAGGAGGGTGGTATCGCGTTCGGCACGGACTGCAGATCGCTCGATACGGTGATCAGCGCGGTCCGGAAGGCGACGAAGCTTCCTCTGATCCCGAAGCTCTCGCCGAACGTGACCGATATCGTGCTTATGGCGAAGGTCTGCATTGACTGCGGCGCGGACGCCCTCTCGCTCATCAATACGCTGCTCGGGACCTCGATCGACGCCGAGACTCGGAAGTTCAGGCTGGCGAACATCACTGGCGGGCTCTCCGGCCCGGCTATCAAGCCGGTCGCGCTTCGGATGGTCTGGCAGGTCGCGCAGGCCGTCGAAGTGCCGGTGATCGGCATTGGTGGTATAATGACTGCGGACGATGCGCTGGAGTTCCTGCTGGCTGGTGCGGATGCCGTCCAGATCGGGACGGCGAACTTCGTGAATCCGAACACTGCGGCCGAGATCATTGACGGACTCGAATTGTACCTCGACTGCCACGGGTTCGACAGCATAAGCGAGATCGTCGGAGCAGTGAGGGTCTAGATCACAGGAGTGCGGAGAGGGCGACTTGCTGGATCACCGGGGGGCCGTTGCCCCATGCTCCGGCCTTCCATCTTCCTTCCGCGTCTCTCTGTTCTCAATAACGAGGAGGTTGCCATGGCGGCGAAGGAAAAGATCATCCTGGCGCTCGACGTGTCGAGCGAGGATCAGGCGCTGGAGTTGGTCAGGGAACTGAAGGACTCGGTCGGGGCCTTCAAGGTCGGCCTGGAGCTCTTTAACTCGACCGGACCGCGTGTCTTCGAGGCTCTGCGCGACGCAGGCGCCGAGCGCATCTTCTACGACGGTAAGTTCCACGATATCCCGAACACTGTTGCAGGTGCGGCGAGGGCGGCCGCCCGGATGGGACTCTGGATGTTCAATGTGCATGCCTCCGGCGGCTCGGCGATGCTGAAGGCCGCGGCTGAGGCCGCAGCCGACGAAGCAGACAGACAGGGCATCGAACCCCCCATTGCCGTTGGAGTCACCGTTCTCACGAGCATCAGCGAGCACATGCTTCATGACGAGCTTGGTGTCCCCGCGCTGATGGAGAATCAGGTCACGCGGCTTGCGAGGCTTGCCCAGAGTTCGGGTCTCCGGGGAGTCGTCTGCTCTCCGCGCGAGATTGTCCCCGTCAAGTCCGCCTGCGGTTCGAGTTTTATCGTCGTCACGCCCGGAATCAGGCCCGACTGGGCAGCTGCGCATGATCAACGGCGCATCATGACACCTGCTCAGGCGATCTGCCTGGGCGTAGACTACCTGGTCATCGGGAGAGCCATCACCGACGCGGACGACAGGAGCGAGGCTGCTCGTAGGATCCTCGAGGAGATTGGAGGATAGGTAGATCGCGAGGAAAAAACTTCCGCGATTTGTGCACACACGCCTAGGAGCGTGCGTCTAACACTTCTGAAGGGTGCGAAGCTCGCGGCTCAGATATTCTGGGTTCGGGGGGAAGGCGGGTTCGCACCTTTCTTGCGTCCGGGCCTTCCGTTCCACCCCATCAGACTGTTACCCATGATCACTTGGCCGAATGACGAGCACGACTAGCGGTGAAAGCGGAAGCACGGCCTGCAAATGAGGAGGGGATGGGCAGGGGGCACGTCTACCCATCCCCGATTGTGCCTGCGGAAGGAGTGGACCGACAGGCATTTCTTACCGGACCGAGACCCCTTTTGTGGGATAGGGACAGTCGGGGTCGGAGTCTCAAGTCCCTCGAACCGAATCTGGTATTCCTCCTTTCGGATATCGCGTCCGCGCCCGCCCGATGCGGGGCGTATGTCATTCACTCTCGCCTAGTCGAGAGCCCGAATCGTGGTCACCTTCTCCAGCCTGACCTCTTCGGTATCGCCGATGATGTACGCACCGTAGAGGGGAACGAACTGCAGGTCTTCCACCTGCAGGACCTTGTTGTGTTCCTGACCGAGTCGGTCCGTCCAACTCACCCAGCAGTTCTTCCCAACGTACTGTTTCGCCTCAGGTATCGTCATCTCTGATCCCTCCTCCAGGGTTGGGGCGGCCCGGCTGTTCGGCGCCGGAAACGAAGAAAAGCCAGGCCGCCTCTCAGATTGCAGTCGCCGGCGCACGCGAAACTCATTTCACTGCGCTTCGCCCTGTAGAACGTACGCCTACACTGGCGACTGGTGTCCTTCGGCAGCCTGGCTGTCATGCCAGCAACCAGCTTCGCCTTCCGGAGTCCCCGACTCTTATCTCCGCCGGGGGGTCTCACAGCTCGGCTCGCGGCCTGCTGGGTTAGATCCATGGCTTTGCGTCGCCGCCTTTCGGCGGCTTTGCCTTTGTCGTTCCCACGCTATTCAGTTTGCGCTTACTCGCTATTCTCTTTTCGCTGACACTAAGGTTATGCCACGCACGCGCAGACATGTTGCCGTAAGGAATACCTGTTTTGGATGAGGGGTGAAACGAATGACTCGAGGCACAGCAAAAAGGCCTCCGCGCTATAGGA
Source organism: Armatimonadota bacterium (assembly GCA_017993055.1). NCBI lineage: Bacteria > Bacillati > Armatimonadota > Armatimonadota bacterium. Next base: position 12,605 of record JAGONM010000040.1, on the reverse strand, counting down.
ACGCGAAGGCCTCGGAGGATGCTCTGTCAGCCGAAACTAGAAATCGAACTCGTCAACGTTGTCCTTAGTGATGATCGCGCCCGGCATCAGGACCAGGCCGTCCGGGCGAACTTCCAGCTTACCGATGCCTTCTATCTCCATGCCGTTCTTCGGCTTCTTGCCGTCGAGGTAGTCGTTCACGAGTTTCGCGGTGACGTAGGTCAGCTTGGCTGGATCCCACAGGATCAGGCCGTTCACGATATCCTGCTTCAGGTATTCCTTGTTCTCGCTGGGCAGAGACAGGCCCCATATCTTGACCTTGCCTTCCTTGCCGGTCTGGATGAGCGCCCGCGCGGAGCCGGGGACGCCGGGGCTGTTGACCGCCGCGAATGCCGCAAGGTCAGGATGCCTCTGCAGGACGGTTATCGCTCCCGCGATCGCCTTCTGTTGGTCGTCGTCGTTGTAGATATAGGGCTCCACCAGCGTGATGCCTGGGTACTTCTTCGCGCCCTTCACAACTCCGTCAACGTGCAACTTGAGGTTCAGCGCGTTCGGGCTGCCGGTCATGACCGCGACCTTGCCCTTGCCGCTGATCTCCTTGGCGATCTTGTCTATGATCTGTTCCCCTATGCCGACGTCATCCGCGGCCGCAACGTAGAAGATCCTCTCGCTATCCGGCGCATCTGAGTCCCAAGTGAAGACCTTGATACCCTTCTGCATCGCCTTCTTGATGACCGGTATCACCGCTTTGTCGTCGTTCGGCGAAATCACGATAGCATCCACCCCCGCGCTGATCTGGTCCTCGATGATCGTGATCTGCTGGACTGTGTCTCCGCCGGTCTGCGGACCGAGGAACACCGCCTCGATCCCGAGTTCGTCCACGGCCTGCTTCATGCCGCGCTCCATAGCATTGGTGTAGGGTATGCCCCTTAGCTTCATCACGAATGCGATCTTGCGCTTCTCTGCGGCGCCCTGGCCGGTGTCGGCGCCGATCGGCGCGGCGGCCTTCCTGCCGCAGCCCGTCAAAAGCATTCCCGCGAGTACGAGTATTGCTGCTGTGGCGATTATGGTACGAGTGTATGGTTTCAAGTCGTCAGTGCCTCCTGTTGCGGATTGGAGTCTATGGGTGGCCGGGTATGCTCTGCGGCCTCGTTTCCCGTCTCTTCCTGAGCGCTTGCCGAAGATTGTCGGCCAGCACCGACAGTATAAGCGCAACGCCGAGGAATAGCACCTGCCAGTTGTCCGGCACGCCGATCAGGTTCAGCCCGTTTCGGAGGATTGCCATCACGGCCACGCCGATGATCGTTCCAACGATGCTACCTTCGCCGCCCTTGAGGCTGCTTCCTCCCAGCACGACGGCGGTGATCGCCTCGAACTCGAATCCGTTGCCCGCGTCCGGCACCGCCGAGGCGAGTCGGGCTGCCATCATGATACCCGCCAGTCCGCACAGCAGGCCAGTGCCGCCGTATGCGAACATCTTCAGCCGAAACGTATCCATGCCCGACAGGCGCGTTGCCTCCTCACTTGAGCCGACGGCGTATATGCCTCTGCCCAGAGGAGTCCGACGGAGTACGATGACCCCGATGATGACTATCAGTAGCGCGATCGGCGCGGACAGCGGCATCGAGCCGATAGAGGTCTGACCGAGTCCGACGAATGCATCCGGGAACCCCGAATGGGAGAACCCCTGCGTGAGGGCGAGCGCCAACCCCCGTGCGGCGCTCATCATCGCGAGGGTCACGACGATCGGCTGGACCTTCAGCTTCGTAATGAACACGCCGTTGATCAGGCCGCATGCGAGTCCGGTCATCGTCGCCAGGATGCACGAGGCCCAGATGTTCAGTCCCAGCCTGAGTGCGAAGATGCCGAGCATCACTGACGAGAGACCGACGATCGAGCCGACCGATATGTCTATGCCGCCGGTGATAATGATCATCGTCAGGCCGACCGACACGACCGCCAGTTCCGAGTACTGCCGGGCAACGTTGAAGAGGTTGTCCGGCGAGGCGAAGTTCGGCGTTCTCAGCGCGAAGACAGCAAACACCGCTGCGAAGAGTGCGAAAACGACCGATTCCTTCGATCTCAATACTGCCCGCATGGTCCGCTACTGCTTACTCCTGAATCGGTCCATCATCACTGCGGCCAGAATCACTATTCCGATGATGAACTGGTGCCAGAACTTCGATATCCCCAGAAGGTTCAATGCGTTGTACAGCAGAGACATTATGCCGGCGCCGATGATCGTTCCAGGCACGGAGCCGAGTCCGCCGTTGATGCTCGTCCCGCCGATGACCACCGCCGCGATCACGCCCAACTCGTATCCCTTCGCCATGTTCGACTGAACGGAACTCCAAGACGACATCATTATCATGCCTGAGAGCGCCGCCAGCACGCCGTTCAGCGTGTAGATCATCAACTTGACGCGGTTGACGCGTATCCCCGAGAGCCGAACGGACTCCTCGTTGCCGCCGATCGCATAGATATGCCTTCCGAGTCGGACTCTGGACAGAAACAGACTGAAGCCGAGCGCGACGACCCCAAGGATGATCACCGGTGTCCATCGTACCCCCACGAAGGCGAAATCCGGCGGCAGCGGTCCGATGTAGTTCCCTCCGGTATACAGGTAGACCGACGCGCGGAGAATCCCCATCATGCCGAGCGTGGTGATGATCGGCGGCACGCGCAGCCATGCGATGAGGGCTCCGTTAGTGTATCCGCACGCCGCGCCCACCGCCAGTCCGGCAGGGACCGACGCCCACATGTTGAGGCCGCCCATCATGAGTGTTCCGGTGACGGCGGCCGAGAGGGCGAGCACCGAAGCAACCGAGAGATCTATCCCCGCCGTGAGGATTACCATCGTCATACCGACAGCCATGATGCCGGTTATCGCCACATCCTGTCCGATGGCGAACAGGTTGTCTCTGGAGCCGAAGTTTGGAGCGTAGACGAACATAGCGCCGATGAGCACGGTGAGGAAGGCGAGCGCGGGAAGCTCTCGCGCCCTCAGAAAAGAGCCCACTGCGCCTCTCGGATTTGTGGGTATGGGGGTGCCGGTGACCGGTTCAACCAACGTTCGATGTCGTCTCCACAGGATATGCGTCAATGGTATCAGTTTCGACGGCCGCGCGCAAGTCGCTTGATCGTGTCGTGGGAAAGGGGGCGAATGGTTGAACCGTGGCGCGGATGGGTATACTAGACCGAAAAGCGTACAGCGCGCTGCCCGTGGCTCTTGATCTCAACGACTCCTGCCGCCTTCTCGGGTAGTTATCCGCATTCGTATCATAGGAGTATCGCTATGAGGCTGACTAGAGATGCCTATGCGCGCGAGGTCTGGAAGGTCATCGAGACCTTGAATGAAGGAGAGCAGCCTCTCGTCTGTCCGCACGAGGGCTGCGAGAAGCCGCTTGACGTTTCCGCGCCGAGCCTGCATACCGGAACCACCGTCAGTTGCCCGGAGCACGGGGTCATATTCAGAGAATAAGGGGAGGCTCTCGTCTCCCCTCAAACATTTCCTGCACAGATTGTATCGGCGCCCTGTGGGCCGGTGGACTACCTGCCGATCGCTTCTCTCACCTTCTTGCCGGGGCGGTAGGTGCACGCTCTGGTCTCCGCAATTCTGATTCGCTCTCCGGTTCGTGGGTTTCTGCCCATTCTCGCGGCGCGAGTTCGCACCTCGAACGTGCCGAATCTGGTAATCGCCACCGGTTCATTGCGCCCCAGCGCTTCTGTCATGGTATCGAAGACGGCGTCAACTACGATGCCTGCCTTGGTCTTCTTCAGGCCTGTCGTCCTCGCTACTGCACTGATCAACTCCGGTTTGGTCATCGTTCTTCACCCCCTCTCTAGTGCCAGAGTTATCGTGTTGCATGGATGACTCTATCCGAACGCGGCTTTCGACCGTTGCTGACGGTCACTCCCCGCCGGTTGCGAGCCACATGATCTTCTCCTGGGTCGCCTCGTCTCGCGATAACTCCCCGGCAATTCGGCCGTCGTGCATCACGAGTATTCGGTCGCTCATGCCGAGGACCTCCGGCAGTTCCGAGGATATCATGATGATCGCAGCGCCGGTCGCGGCCAGTCGGTTCATGAGTTGATATATCTCCACCTTGGAGCCGACGTCAATCCCGCGCGTCGGTTCGTCGAAGATCAGCACCCGCGATTCCGTGAAGAGCCACTTCGCGAGCACGACCTTCTGCTGGTTACCGCCGCTGAGGTTCTGAACCTGCTGCTCTGACGAAGGCGTCTTTATCATCAGGTCCTCGATGAACCGGGTCGCCGCGCGCTTCTCCTCGCGCTGGTTCACGAATCCGAGTCTCGTCACCGCATCGAGGTTCGCGAGCGTGATGTTCTCACGTATGACCATGCCGAGTATGAGACCGAGGGACTTGCGGTCCTCCGTGACGAGGCCGATGCCAAGCTTGATCGCGTCCTTCGGCGAGCGGATGTTGACAGCCTTGCCGTCTAGGACGACCTCCCCTGAGTCTATCGGGTCGGCGCCGAAGATCGCCCGGGCGAGCTCGGTTCGGCCGGCGCCGACCAGCCCCGCGATCCCGAGCACCTCTCCTTTTCGAGCCTTGAGGTTGATGTTCTCCAGTGCTCCCCTGCGGCTCAGCCCCCTGACCTCGAGCATTGCCCCGCCGATCTCACAAGACTGCTTGGGGATTTTCTCCTTCAGTTCGCGGCCGACCATCATGCGGATCATCTCGTCCTTGTCCAGATCGGATACGTCCTTCGTGCCGACGTATCGTCCGTCGCGCAGAACGGTCACCCGGTCGGCTATCTGGAAAATCTCCTCCAGCCGATGCGAGATGTAGACTATGCTGACGCCCTTCGCCTTGAGCGAGCGCATGAGCTCGAAGAGGCTATCGAGTTCGTGCTCGGTCAGCGTCGCCGATGGTTCGTCCATTGCGATGATCGTCGCGTTGCGCGATGTCGCCTTGGCGATCTCCACCATCTGTTGCTGGGCGACCGACAGGCGGTTGACGGGGGTGCGGACGTTCAGCTTCACGCCCAAGTGGTCAATAACTGCCTGCGCCTCGGAGTACATCGTGCCGAAGTCCACGAAGCCCGGAATGGAGGCACCCGGCTCGCGCCCGAGGAAGATGTTCTCCGCCGCGTTAAGGTAGGGGACAAGGTTGAACTCCTGGTAAATGATGCTTATGCCGAGTTCCATAGCCTTCTGCGGCGATGTGATGTGCGCGGGGACGCCGTCGATGAGAATCTGTCCGCTGTCCATCGGCTGCGCACCGGCCAGTATCTTCATCAGCGTGGACTTTCCCGCCCCGTTCTCGCCGAGGAGTGCGTGGACCTCGCCTCTGCGCACCTCGAAGTCCACGCCGTCCAGAGCACGTACTCCGGGGTATGTCTTCGTGATGCTCGTCATTTGCAGTGCCGAAGCGGTTTCTGTCTGGATCGCCATCTCGATCATCTCCTGTAGAGGAGTGATTTCCCGTACCGAATCTACTTCGTACTCTCCGCAGGTGCGGTCTGCTGCTTCGATGATTGCGGCTCTTCCTGCCTCGTGGCATCCCCGGACGGGGTGCTCTGAAGCTTGTCGAGCTGTGTCTTGAAGAACTCGTTTTCCGGGTTCGTCTCCAACAGCTTCTTATATACCTCTATGGCCTTGTCCTTCTGGTCCTGTTTTTCGTAGATTGCGGCCATTCGGTAGTTCAGCCCCGTGTCGTCCGGAGAATCCTTCAGCAGAATCTGATACTCGATCAGCGCATCGTCGTAGCGCTCGATCTGCTCGAGGTACTGCGCGAGAGAACGGTGAATCGTCACGTCGTCCGGCTTCTTCTCCATAAGGCTCCTGTAGTATGCGATCGCCTCGTCCTGCTTGCCGGCGTCGTTGTAGGCGGTGATCAGCATCTGCTTAGCGCTCGCGAGGTCCGGGTTTCTCTCCGCTACGTCTTTGAAGTAGGCTATCGCCTCGTCGAGCCTCCCTGTGTCTTTGTACGCCCTTTCGAGTGCCATCATCGCGGCCGAGTTCTTCGGCTCCTTTTCGATCATTGCCTTGACGTATTCCTCGCCTTCGGCCTGCCTGTCCAGCTTCCGATACATGTCGAGAATCTTGCCGATCGCCGGCGCATGTTGCGGGTTTATGGCAATCAACTGCTTGTACCCGTCGAGCGCCTCCTGGTGATTGCCCATGTCCGCGTGAATGTCGGCTATCGCGTTGATTGCCGAGAAGTCGCCCGGGTTCTGGGCCAGCACTGTCTCGTACTCCTTGAGCGCGTCGACCGGACGGTCCATCCTCTTCAGCGCAGCTGCCAGTGCGTGTCTCGCCGTCAAGTCGTTCGGGTTGGCGCCGAGCAGTTTTCTGTACTCGAGCAGCGCAAAGTTCTTCTTATCCATCTTCTCGAGCAGGCGCCCGATGTTCGTCAGGAGGTAGACCTGATCGGGAGCCACGGTCTGGAGCCTCTTGTAGGTCGCGATGGCCTCCTCCAGCTTGTCCTGTCTCTCGTAGATGCCGGCGATTCCGGTGTATGCCTGGGCGCTCTTCGGGTTAGCCTTGATCAGGGCCTCATACTCATTGATCGCTTCGGTATCTTTGTTCCCTTCCTCGTACAGCTTGGCCGTGGCGATGTAGGCATCTTCAGCAGATGGGTCAATCTGCTTCACCTGCAGGTAATATCCCAGGGCCTTCTCCGTGTCGCCCATCTCATGGGCGAGCGTCGCCGCGCTGACCAGGGTGTTAGTGTTCTTCGGGTCAATCTTGAGCATCGCTTCCAACTCGGCGGTTGCCTCCGCGAACTTGCGCTCCTTGCGCAGGAGTTCGAGAATGTGCGAATGGGCCGTCAGGTTTCCGGGGTCTACCTTCAGATGCTCTCGGTATGTCTCAATGGCCATGTCGGCCTTGTTCTGCGACTGATAGATCATCGCGAGCCGGGTGCGCGAGTCCAGATCCTTCGGGTTCTTCTCCAGGATGTCCCGGTACAGGGCGACGGCCTCGTCCTTCTTGCCCTGCTGATCGTAGAGAAGCGCCAGGCCGGAGATCGCCGTCTTGTTCTCGGGTTCGAAACTGAGGGCCTTCTTGTACCAGGTTTCGGCCTCGTCGAACTTCTTGAGGTAGGTCTTTGCCACAGCGACGTTCACCATGGCCTCGATGCTCTTCGGGTTTATCGAGAGCGCCTTCCCGAACTGCTGCTCAGCCTCGGCGTACTGTCGCAGTTGGAAGTAGCATTGTCCGGCGTTCATGTGGATGCCGGCGTTACCTGGGGAGAGCTTCGCAGCCCTGGCGTATGCTTCCACGGCCTTCCCAAGCTGGCCCGCCTGTTGGTAGGCGACGGCCAGTGCCGTGACATACTGCGGGTTGTTCGGGTCGATGTCGGCCGCCTTCTTGAAGTTGGATGCGGCGTTACCAATGTCTTTCATTTTTGCGTAGCACGAACCCATTGCGAAGTGCGACTGGGCATGCTTCGGATCGAGCCGCAGCACCTGCTGGAAGGCAGCTATGGCCTCTTTGAAGTTCCCGGCGCTCGCGCGCACAGAGCCTAGGTTATACCAAGCCTGAAGGTTCTTGGGATCGGCCTTGGTAGCCGCCGCGAACTCCGTGCCCGCCGCGCTGAAGTTCTTCTCGGAAGCGTATATCATGCCCAGTTGCAGGCGTGCCATGGTCAGCTTGGGGTCGAGCGCGACGACCTTTTTCAGGCTCGTCTTGACGTCCGCCGGACGGTTCAACTGCGCGTAGATACCCGCCGCCATCATGTGGAACTGGGCCTCCTTTGGTCGCAGCTTTATCGCCGCTTGGATGTGGCCCAGGGCGGACTTGGGGTCTTCGACGTTCGCGTACAGCTTAGCGAGGTTCACGTGGGCGGCGAGGTTCTTAGGGTCTTTGGATAGGACGATCTTGAACTGGGCGATTGCCTCCTTTGCCTTGCCTGCCCTCATGAACTGCGCGGCCTTCTGCAGATCAGCCTGGACCGCCAACGCCTGCATCTGCTGAGCGGTCGGTCTCGGCTGTGGCGAAGGTCGTGTCTGCTGGCCCTGAGGCCTTGTCAGGATGTCGGCAACGCCCTGCGCCGAACACGTCTGGGACGTGCAGAGGATAATCGCGGCCAACACTAGCGGGATAAAGCGTTTCATTTCGTCTGGACTCCTGGTTAACCGGCGCGCGCATCGGATACTTGGCGGTTTGCATACGATAAGATTTTAGACCAGCGAGGCTTCGAAAGTCAAGGAACTCGAGGCGAGGCGCATAAAAGAACAGCCGCTCCTCAGAGCGGCTGTTCTTGTAGTCCTGATGAAGCACGATTCGGGTATTTCCTAGAATCTGCGGCGCAACACCAGCGCTCCGACTCCGGTGAGTCCCACGATCAGGGCACTCAGCCCGGCCGGTTCGGGGATCACGGTCAGTTCAAAAGCCATGTCGTTATCATACAGATTGTTCTGAATCTGCAGCCACCCGGACTGCCGGAAGTCCTGCACAGCGGGACTCAGATTGTGATCGCTCGACTCGTGCCAACCCCACTGCTCGTTGTTTGAGGTCGTCACGGCCTCGATGGAGAGCCAGTAGGTTGCCCCGGTGACCAACTGCGGAAGGGTCTGGGAACTGAGGTCAGCATAGTACGAATAGACCTGCCGTCCCTCCCCGGTTGCCCCGGCGTATGTCTCCGCGACGTTGGCGAAAGGTATAGGGGCGCTCCACAACTGACTGCCGGGACGCGCATACGGATAGGCGCCTCCGGGAGCCGCGTTTGACCAGATGGAGATCACAAAGCTCTGTATGGTCGCCGGAGTAAGAACGGAGGGACGCCCATCGGCGTACGGCCCATAGTTTCCGGGCGAAGTCGGGGTCCAGTATCCGCCCCACCAGCGCAACCCAACCGCTTGAAGCGCGGGCCATCCGAAGTCATCGGCAACAATCGATGGGACCTTCGTCTCGGAAGAAAACTGGAAGCCGCGAACCATGTCTGGCTGCTGCGACCATACTACCTGTGTGCTCGGAATGGCCGTTGCGTTTGTGCAGATGAGGGCCAGCAACGCCAGAGAGGCAAGGCTCACCGCAAGAACCTTCTTCATTCTACTGCTCCTTTCGACAACATCCTGTGTCGGCGGAAACCGGCATCTGAGATAGGCATAAGTAGGTTGCCCGCGTGCGCCGATCGGCGTGTGCAACGCGTCCAGAACGACCGACGCAAGGCCGAACCTGGTAATTGTACTTGCACAAACCGTGCCAAAACGCCCAAAACGCGGAAAAAACTTCCGCGTTTTGTTGGGCGTCGCCGGATTCAGGAGCAACATCTGAATACTGTGCGGTGATTGATGGATGCGGTTCAACTGATAGACAAACTCAGCAGCGAAATGTCAACCAGGCATTTGACCCGACGAAAAAAACCGGCCGGGCTTGAGCCCGACCGGTTTCTCAGAGTTTCTATTCGATAGACTCGCTCAGTTGATCTGAACGGGTGCGGGGATGATCAACTCGAGTTCGTTCACGTAGCTCGTGAACCAGTATCCATGCCAAGGCTCGAGCATGCCGTACTCCGCCCAGTCTTCATCCGTGCCGATGGTAGACAGGCCCTGCCAGACGGCGTCCCAGCCGTAGAGTAGACTGGAGACCCATCCCGCGTTGCGGGCCTCCGCAAGCGAGCGTTCCTTCGGCTCGGGGGCGTTAGGATTGTACACACGCAGGTTGTCCACTGGCTGCGGACTCTGGAACGGGTATCCGATCATCGTCATGGCGCCGGCCGGATTCGCCAGTGTCTGGGGCAGCTTGATGTGCCTGTCGTTCGTCATCGCCTTGCCGCTGAACTTGACCGTCTGCCCCGGTTCGAGGTAGAGCCAGTAACCCTCGTCCGCGCTGATCTGCCCGAATGCGTCCGGAGTGGCCATGCTCAGCGTCTTGGTGACCTGGTTCTCCTTGTTCCACCCGATGAGCCTATCATTCACGTTCAGGCCGCGGAAGACGACCATCGGCGTGGTATTGGCCGGTTCGATCGGCAGGGAGACGAAGTTCCAGCCGGGTGAGAGTACCCCCGAGGGAGCGGTCAACTGCAGCGGGGCGACAAGCTCCGGTACAGTGACCAACTCATATCCCAGGCCCCTGAGGCCGTCTATGACTCCCGCTGCTGCTCCCTCAGTGTTGGCCAGGGTGCAGTGGAACAGCGCGACGTTGCCGTTCTGGGCCCCGCTCAGCATGGTGTTGATGATCGCCTGAGAGCTTGCGCCGCCGACGTCTCCGCTGTCAATGGTCCAGTGAGCGTGATGGAAGCCAAGGTTGCCCGTGACATCAATCACGTGGCTGTCAATTGAACCGTAAGGTGCGCGCCACCACTGCCTGGTCTTGTGGCCTGTGAGCCCGTAGATTATGTCGTCCGTCGTGTTCAACTGGCGTTCCATCTCCTCATCAGTGATGTGCGTAAACGCCGGGTGGTCAATGCTGTGGTTGCCGACAAGATGACCCTCGGCGCCTATCCGCTTCATGAGGGCCGGCTGGGTCTGCGCAACATAGCCGGTTATGTAGAAATTGCTGTAGCATTCCTTCTGCTTCAACGTATCGAGCAGCGCGGCGCGAATTCCGGCTGTTCCCGCGTCAAACGTGAGGGCGATCTGCGGGCGATTCTCATTGCCCCGCTGGATGTTACTGTAGACATTTCCGGGCGTAAGCGCCCAGTCCTCGTTCGAGTAGCTCGAGTCCCGCGTCGCGTCGTAGGCCCTCACCCGGTAGTAGTAGTTGATCCCCGGGTTGACGCTCGTGTCGCTAAACGCTGAGACATCCGCCTCGACTCTTGCGATCTGGACGAACGGGCCCGCCGCTCCCTGGAAGCGCTCGATCTTGTAACCGAACTCCTCGTCGGATACGTCGGTCCAGGTCAGGTCAATCCTGGTGCCGGTCACCGGTTCCGCCACAAGGCCGAGCGGAGCGGCGAGACCGGGCATCAGTACCCCGACCGACGGGGTGAACTGCGAATCGCCCGCCTGCTGATATGCACAGACGCGGTAGAAATACGTCTGACCCGATATGAGCCCGGAATCCTGATACGTCGCTACGTCGGCGGCCGTCTTGCCGATCTGCACGAAGTTGCCCATGGCGCCCGACCTCCGCTCGATGTGGAAGCCGAACTCGTCGTCCGAGTTGTCTGTCCACGTCAGCGTGGTCGTCGTATCGCCGGTGGCTGTGACTACCAGGTCGCTCGGGGCGTTCGCCGCGGGCGGCGTCGAAGTGATGTTGCCGTAGAGCGTTCCGCCGATGGACTGGACTACCACGCTTCCGTCGGCGGCGATCGCCGGCGATCCGTAGATTCCGCTCGCGCTGGCGGAGGTCAGGAATTGCCATTTCTTCGTCCCATCCGGATTGAACGCGTATACGAAACCATCCATCACCCCGATGACTACTGTACCGTCGGCGTTCACAGCCGGCGAGGATCGGATGTCATATGCGGTCTGGTACTCCCAGACGATCTCACCGTTCGGGTCAATCGCGAAGAGCGCTCCACCCCCCATTGACGCCGAGGCGCCGTTGGAGCCGATATAGAGCATGCCGTTCGGAGCCACGGCCACCGATGATGATGTACTCGCAGGGATGAGCGGAACCGTTGTCTGCCACGCCATTGTGCCGTCCGCGGTGTTCACCGCGTGCAGGTAGGCATCGCACGACCCTACGTATACCCTGGTGCCGTCCGGGCTCAGGGCGGGCGAACTCTGGATGGTGTAGCCTGTTGGGTAGACCCACTTGACGGTACCATCGGGATTGACCGCCGACAGGTTGAAACCTCCGCCGATATACACCACGCCGTCCGCGCCTATGCAGGGCGATCCCATGTGCACTGCGCCAACCGACCTGAACCACTTTCGCGTCCCGTCCGGGTTCATCGCGTACAGGTTGCCGTTTCTGCTGCCGATGTAGATCGTGCCGTCAGCCCCTATCGTCGGCGATCCGGAAATCTCGGACGTACCGGTCAGGTTGCCGGAGTTCCACTTCTGAGTGCCGTTCGGGTTGACGGCGTAGACCCTGCCGTTCGTTCCTCCGATGTATATTGTGCCATCATCGGCGATGGCAGGAGTAGATCGGGTTGCTCCCGTGCCCGCGGCGAAGCTCCACTTGATCGTTCCATCAGGGTTGACGGCTCTCAGGTTGCCCGAGGCTCCTCCTATGTAGATCGTTCCGTCTGCGGCAATCGCCGGAGACGAGAGACCGCCGCCGGTTGCGCTGGACCAGGGCATCCCGCTGGCAATAGGGTCCTGATACTGGCTGGTCGCCGTGTGCCGCGCGTCATGTCGGAACATCGGCCATGGCGAGTTCATCGGTCCGGCCGCCCAGGCGAAACTGCTTGCCGCTGTCGCCAGCAGGCACGCGATCGCCAGGACGTGATAGAGCCGGGGAGTGTTCTGCTTCGTCACTGTTGTTGCTCCCTTCAGAGTCAGTTATCTGGGTATGCAGTAGCTAGCCGGGGGGTATGCGAAACTCAGGCAGAGGCTTGCCGAAGCTCCGGGCCGTCAAATTGTTCAAATATTGTACGTCTTTCCGGGCTCTTTGTCAAGAACCGGCTTCGATTGAAGTGGCGTAAGCTTTGAGTGTGTAGATTTGCGAAGATGCTCCCCGTTTCGTAGACTTGATTTGGTCACGAATCAAGCGAGCGAAACGGAGGAGCATCGATGAGCAGTATAACCCTAAGAGAAGTATT
>JAGONM010000039.1 GCA_017993055.1 Armatimonadota bacterium | reverse complement strand
CTGAATCACGATGCCTGCCAGTGGGCGAGGCATAATCTCGACCGCTTCCCGCTGGACAGACGCCCTCTGAGGCGGCGCAGGCTCGATCTCAGGGTCGAAGCGAACGAGGATTGAGGAATGTCAATGGCTGTCTGCATGAGGCGGCGAGACGAAGACACGATCGGCGGGATGCTGGAGACCTGCGGGCATCCGGCGGAATACCTCGGCCTTCTCAGGTGGCGGCTGCCGGTCGGCGGCGGAGTACCGGCTGCCCTCGCGGAGGTACGGGACGACTGGCTTTGCATCGAGGCTGACCCGGAAGGCGTCCGCAGGGCATTCGGCGGGACGCCGCTGCCGGATTTGCTCGCCTTGAACGCCCGGATCGCAGGCGGAGGGAAGCTCGTGCTCCCTCACGACGGATCGGGCGTCGGCCTCCGGGCCGAGATACCCCTGGACGGCGCCGACCTCGAGCGTTGGGTGAGGGCGGGGTGTGGCGGGCTGGCTGAAGTCCTGCGGGCGCGGCCGAACGGAGATGCGCTTCAGGAAGACGATGCCCCGGCGGAGGATTCTTCGGGCCTCGACGAGATCGTCCGGGAGGCCGGCTGGGAATCCGCCCGGCGCCGCGATGGGCTGTCGGCGGCGGTCGGAGAGCCCGGGAGGACGTACCGCGCCCGGATCAGCGGATGCCCGGGCGGAGGGGTTCGCGCGAGTGTTTCTCTGGGCGAGCATGAACCGATGCACCCCGCCTGTCAGGAAGCGATCTCCGCCCTGCTCCTCAGGGCGGGCGGAGTCGTCAGGATGGCTCGGCCGGTGATGAGCCGCTGCCGGGACGGCGAGCGCCTTCGGTTCGGATTCGAGGCGGTTCTGCCCGATGGGGCGGCCCCGGCAGAGATGAACCACGCGCTGTCGTCGCTCTCGGTGGCTTGCGCCCTCTGCGCCCGGGAGGCCGAGGCGCTCACGGATCAAGGTTTGGCCAGGCTCTACCTGGCCGCTCAGGGCCGGTGCTAGCCGCCCCTGAGATTACGCCCCGAGGGCGGAAAGGAGGATCCACTATGGAAGGATCGGGAACGATCGGCCTGCTGCAGCTCAAGGACACGTCCGAGCAGAAGTCGTTCACGCTTCGCGACGTGAGCCGTGAAGCCACGATCGGCGAGTTGATGGAAGGCATGCGCGAGAAGCTCGGCATGCTCCGCAACGATCGTGACGAGCCGTGCCAGGCCTTCCTCGAGCGGGAGGCCCGACACCTGCACTCGTCCGAGACGGTAGGCGACGCTCTCGAGGAGGGCGATACCCTGGTGGTGCAGCGCAGCATCTCGGCGGGTTAGCCCGCCGCGCACGAACGGAATCCGGGAAGGAGACTCCGCCGTGGCATCAAGCGGTTACGAGTACACGATCGCGCTGATAGACGACCGGGGCAGTGTGCTCCGGTGCGGGACCATAGTGCCGGACTGGGACAGGGCTGCGGCATGGACCGGGTTGCAGGCCGTCCGACGCGACGGGCTGAACTTCCTGCCTCCCTGCTCGGACGCCTCCGTCGACCCGATCTGGCACCCGGAGGCCGGCGAACCGTGCATCGGCGGCTTCCGGGTCTCCGTTCCCGGCGCGAACGGGCGTCGCGTATCGTGCGACTTCTCGAACGACTACTGGAGCGCCGCGGCGATGGAACTGGCCGCGCAGGCGCGGGGAGGATCGGCGGGCGGCGCGGACCGCCGGATCCTCTACCTGGTGACCGCGCGGCCCATGGTGGCCGCCTCCGGAGCCTCCGCTTCGCGGGGATTCACCATTGAGGAATCGGCGCAGCGGCTCTCCCTGGCCGAGAGCTCGCTGGAGAACCTGCGGGCCGGTTCCAGACAGTTCGGCCTCATCGAGGCAGACGATATTCCGGTGTTCATGCCGGAGAGAGTGCTCCGGGAAACCGCCCATCTGGCAAGAGCGGCCGGCGGTTCGGAGACGGGCGGTGTGCTTCTCGGGCACCTGCGAAGGGATTCCTCCGTTCCCGAGGCGTTCGTGGAAGTCACCGCCCAGATTCCGGCGAAGCACACCGCCGCCAGCGCGACCAGGGTACTGTTCACCGAACAGACATGGACGGATGCCAGATCGGTTCTGTCCGGGCGCGGACGCGGCGAGTTGATGCTGGGGTGGTGGCACAGCCACCCTTCCCGGGAGTGGTCTGGCGGCGGCAGTGATTGCGGGCGGAGAAGCGGCGACTTCCTGAGCCCGGAGGACCGCCGGATGCATGAGACCGTCTTCCCGGCGGCCTACAGCGTGGCCCTTCTCGTGAGCGACGTTCAAAGGGAATCCGGCGACTGGGCGTCCACCTGGTCGGTCTACGGATGGCGGTACGGAGTGATCGAGTATCGAGGTTTCTATCTGCGGTAGGACGGGCCGCGCGGCAGGGCCGTCCGCCAGCCCTTCTGCCTGAGGAATATGAGGTAACTGAAATGCTGAGAAGACTCGCCCATGTCCCGGGCCTTGACACGCTTTTTGCGACCGGGGAAGGCGCGCCGCCGATCGAAGAGAGACTGGCCCTCATCGGCCGCATCCGGGGACTCTCCCCTGAGGCCGCCGCGGAGCTCGACCAGTTGATGCTCAGCCGTCTGGACGCCCTGAAGACCGGCGCCGAGCAGGCGCGGGCGGACCTGATCGAGGCCCGGACCGCGATCGAGATGCTGGGCGCAACACCGTGGACGCCCGCGGTCTACCTGTACGCGACCAGGGTCGGCGACAGGACGCTCGCCATGACGCTGGCGAACAACACGAGACACCTGGTGGAGTTCGCCGACGGCATCAGGCCCGAGTCCCTCCATGCCGGCGACGAAGTGTTCCTCTCCAACGGGATGAACGCCATCATGGGCAAGTCCGAGGCCGGCGTCGTCGGATGGGGTGAGGTCGCAGTTTTTGACCGCTACACGTCCGACGGGCGCGCCGTGATCAAGGACAGGGACATCGAGATGGTCGTCGAGCTTGCCGACGCGATGAAGGACGTCGGGTTGAAGATCGGCGACCCCGTGCGCTGGGACAGGTCGGCGTGGATGCTGCTCGAGCGGCTCGAAGCGCCCGGGGCCGACAAGCTGCTCCAGTACGAGATTCCGGATATCAGCACGGACATGATCGGCGGCCAGGAAGAATGTGTGGACGAGCTTCTCGACCGGCTCACGCTGACCCTGAAGGCTCCGGGTCTAGCCAAGTCCTACCACATGGAGAAGAGCTATTCGGTCCTGTTGGTCGGGCCGCCGGGGTGCGGCAAGACGACCATGGCCCGCGTCGCCGCCTCCGAGATATCCCGGATAACCGGCAGGAAGTGCCGGCTCGGCATCGTAAATCCCGGCGACTGGGACTCCATGTGGGTCGGGAAGACCGAGGAGAACATCCGCAACTTCTTCAGCACGATTCGCGAGGCCGCCGAGGACGGCTACGTGCTGGTGTTCCTGGACGAAATAGACGCTATAGGGCGAGTTCGGGGCAGCGTCGTCGGCCAGCACTCGGACCGCGCGCTTGGGGCGCTCTTGACTCAGTTGGAGGGCTTCGTGGACCGGGGCAACGTGGCTTTCCTGGCCGCGACGAACCGCAAGGACCTGATGGACCCTGCATTCTTGGACCGTCTTTCGGCGACGGAGATATACGTGCCCCGGCCCGATGCCCGGGGCGCGAGGGCCATCTTCGAGATTCACCTATCCGAGGAGATGCCCTATGCCTCCGACAGCGGCTCGCCCGCGGAGACCCGCCGGGACATAGTGGATGCCGCCGTGGCGAGGCTGTACAGCCCGAACGGCGGAGGCGACTTGGCCGACATCAGGTTCCGTGACGGAAGCGTTCGCCGGGTGACCGCAGGAGAGCTTGTAAGCGGGCGGCTCATCAAGCAGATCTGCGAATCCGCCAAGACGGCTGCGGCGTGTCGCGAGGCGACCGGCGGCCCACGCGGGATGAGGGTCTCGGACATGGACCGCGCGGTGTCTCAGGCGATGGAAAGGCTGGCGACGACCCTGAGCGTCCGAAACGCGCACGCCTACCTGTTCGACCTTCCGCAGGACGTGGACGTCGTGGCCGTGGAGAGAGTCGCCGGAGGGGTGCAGGCGCACCGATACCTGCATATCGCGTGACCCAGTGAGCGAAAGGGGATAGTAATGAGCGAAGACCGGCATTCAGCGGAGCCCGACGCAGGCGTCGAGCGATGCCCGAAGATTTGCGGCGCCGACATGGAGCTGGGGAATTTCATACTCGGCATGGAGCGTGCCAACGGCACTGGTTACGAGGCTTCGAGGGCGCTGTTGCGGGAAGTGCGCGGCGTGAGCGGCCGGGAGTACGGCCAGGATGCTGCGGGCGGTGGTTGGGAGAGCCGGTACGGCACCTGCAGCGCGGCGCCGGGATCGTACTCTCAGGATTGGGGGCGGAAGTTCCTGGCCGGGAACGGCGGCTGCATCTACATAGACCTGAACCACCTGGAGCTCTGCCTCCCCGAGGTGACGGGCGCGAGGGACTGGCTCGCGTGCTGGCACGCGATGCTCCGGATAGCGCGCCGTGCGGCGGTCGAGGTCAATGAGAAGCTCGGCGGCGGGCGGAGCGTCCAGGTGCTGGCGAATAACAGCGACGGCCTGGGGAACGCGTACGGCAGCCACATGAACTTTCTGATCCCCCGACGCACCTGGGACGGCATGTTCAACCGGAAGCTTCACCAGCTCCTCTTCCTGGCCGCGTACCAGGCGTCGAGCATCGTTTTCGCAGGGCAGGGCAAGGTCGGGTTCGAGAACGGGACCGAGCCGGCGGCCTATCAGCTGTCCCAGCGAGCCGACTTCTTCGAGCATCTCACGGGCGTGCAGACGACCTCCCACCGGCCGATCGTGAACAGCCGGGACGAACCCCTGTGCGGCCCGCACGGCAGCGCGGACGGCGCCCTGGCGAGGCTGCACTGCATCTTCTACGACAGCAACATGTGCCATGCCGCCAACTATCTCAAGACGGGCGTCATGCAGATCGTGCTCTCCATGATCGAGGCCGAGGTAACGTACCCGAACCTCGCTCTCGACGACGCAGTCGAGGCGGTGGTGAAGTGGAGCCACGACCCGGGCCTCACGGCGACCGCCAGGACCGCCTCCGGCGATCCGGTCACGGCCGTCGAACTGCAGATGCGGTTCTGCGAGATGGCCGCGCGGTTCGTCGAGAGCGGCGGCTGCGACGGGCTGGTCCCGGAAGCCTCCTCGATACTCGATCTCTGGGGCGACACCCTGGCGAAGCTGAAGGCGAACGACATGGACTCACTGATGCCGCGGCTTGACTGGGTGTTGAAGCTGTCGCTCATCGAGCGCGCGATGGACGAGTATTCGCGGCTCGACTGGGACTCTCCCGAGACGAGGCGACTCGACCTCGCCTACAGCAACCTCGACCCGTTCGAGGGGCTCTACTGGGCCTGCGAGAACGCCGGGCTCGTGGAGAGGCTAGTCACCGACGAAGAGATCGAGAGCTTCACCGAAAACCCGCCCGAAGACACCCGCGCCTACACGCGGGCCATGCTCCTCCGAACTGCCGGCCCCGGGGTGGTGGATCGGGTGGATTGGGACTCAGTCCGGTTCAGGATGAGGACCTCGGGATGGTGGCCGGAATACAGAACCTTGAACATGCCGTCCCCCATCCGATTCACCAAGCGTGAGACCGGCGGGCTGTTCGAGGGAGCCCCGCCGCTCGATGAGATTCTGGATGCCTTGGGGGCCACCGATCCCGACGGCGCCCCTGAGAGGCGCGTAACCTACGTCCGCACCCGCGGCTGATGAAACACGAAAGGAGGATTCGAGACGATGAGAAGCGATGAACGACAGAGGCCCGAGCGAACCCGGCCCGCGCTGGGAGGCGCCGGGGGTGGCGCCGACGTGGCCGAACTCAGGCGAAGCGGCGAGTCGCACGTCGAGGCCGGCCTGGACGCGATCAACCGCGCCCTCTCCGGTAACAGCTTGGCGTTTCTGAACTCGACCAGGCAGCAGGGAGGCGAATGAGATGGCCGGCCGGATGTTCGGCGTCGAGACCGAGTACGCCTTCGCGGCCCTGGACGAGCGGAAGCGATGCCTCCCGCCGGAGGGCTCGGTCGGGTTGCTGTGGCGCGCCGCAGCTTCCGGCCTGCCGCACCTGAAGGGCCACATGGACAGCCGCCTGTATCTGCAGAACGGGGCCTGCATGTACGTGGACTGCGGGCTCCACCCGGAGTACGCTACGCCCGAGTGCACGAACCCCTGGGAAGCGGTGCGCCATGTCTCGGCGGGCGAGCGGATACTCGCGTCGCTCCGTGAACGCATGGTCTCGTCGAGTGCCGAGGTCTCAGAGGCGTTCTTCCTTCGATCCAACGTCTGCTACTCGAGCGGCGCTACGTGGGGATGCCACGAGAGCTACCTGCACCGTGCGGACCCGGACGAGCTTTCCATGCAGATCATACCTCACCTCGTGACGCGCCTGGTGTACACCGGGGCGGGCGGCTTCGACAACACGTCGTCCAGGCTGCGGTTCATCCTGTCGCCCCGTGTGCCCCACATGATGCGGGCCGTCTCGAACGAGTCCACAATGGACCGCGGCATCTTCCACACGAAGAACGAGCCGCTCTGCAGGGGGCACAACCGCCTGCACCTGTTGTGCGGCGAGAGCCTCTGCTCCCAGACCGCCTCATTCCTCAAGATCGGTGCTACTGCGCTCGTCGTCGCCATGATCGAGGGTGGCCTCAGGCCGGGCGACGCGGTGCGGTTCGTGGACCCGCTCGTCGCGATGCAGCGGTTCTCAGGCGATGTCAACTGCCGGGCTGAGGTCAAGGGCCTCTGCGGAGAGCCGCTTACGGCCCTCCGCGTGCAGCGGCACTATCTGGAACTTGCGGAGTCGAACTCCGGAGCGCCGTTCATGCCGGACTGGGCACCCGCGGTCTGCGTGGCATGGCGAAGCATACTGGACCGGCTGGAGTGCGCGCCCGGGTCGGTGGACAGGACGCTCGACTGGGCTATCAAGCACTCGCTCTACAGCAACTTCGCGCGCGAGCGCGGCGTGGACTGGAGCAGGATGGTTGCCCCCGAGGCCGCCCCGGACGTTTCTCGGGAGACTCCCGGCGAGGAGAACGACGATCCCGTCATGAGGCGCGCGCGGTTCTACCGGGCTATCCGCAGAGGACTCGACCAGGCGACCGGGGGCCTGCTCGAGATGGAGGTCCCGGCATGGCTCGCTCCCCAGGCGGCCGGCCGGTGTCCGGCACCCGGCGAACCGGATGCTCCGGCCGGCGGGGGTGATTCCCGCTTCCGCCATGAGATCTGTGAGATTGACGCGCGGTACGGGCAGATAGCCTCGGATGGGGTCTTCGCCTCGATGGACTCGTCCGGCACGCTGAACCATCGGGTGGAGGGCGTCGGCGACCCTGAGACCGCGGTGACTGAGCCGCCCGCGCTCGGCAGGGCGCGCGTGCGGGGCGAGGTGATCAGGCGCGTAGCGGCGGAGGAGGACAGATACCGCTGCTCCTGGGATGTGATCGAGGACACAAAGGGGCGCCGCCTGCTCGACCTTGGTGACCCGTGGATCGCCTGCGAGCGCTGGTCGGACTTGGCGGCGCGGTCCCGGCCTCGGGAGAGCTGAGAGGCGTACTGCAAGGAGTTCCCAATGCCCCAGATCAAGCAGCGTCTTCAAAGGAAACTGGAAGGGTGCGACGTTCGAGTCGAGAGTCCCGACCGCGACACGGTGATACTCTATGGGGTGCCCGTCGGCGGCGTGGGCCTCTTCACCAAGGAGAGGACGAACCTGCTCATATCCCGGAGCGGCCGGGGCGAGCCGTTCCTCGTCTTCGTAGATGAGGACCTGAGATACGTCGGAGACGATGCGCGCGTTGCGAGCGCGTTCTCCAGCGGGCCGCAGTGCGCGGGTTGGCGCGCGCTGTTCGTCGCCAGGAAGCCGACCACGGTGCAGGCCGCGGTGGAAGAAGCGCTGGCCGCACTCGGGTTCGGGGGAGAGCCTCCCGCATTGCCGTCGTCGGCGGAGCCGCCCGAGGTCGGCCGATCCGATGCACCGTCGTCCCGCCGGGGTGTTGACCTCACCGAGCTTGCCCGAGCCGGCTCTGCGGAGGTCACTGTCGCGCGGGAGGAGGAGATCGCCGGCGTGGTGTCCTCGCTCCTCAAGTGGGGACAGGGCCGGATGCCGCTCATCGTCGGGCCTTCGGGCGTCGGCAAGACGAACCTGCTGCACGGCCTCTCCCGGCGGCTTCTCGAGGTCCGCCCGGACTGGCGGGTGACGCGGGTGGAACTGGCCGGGCTCTTCGCGGGGATCATGTTCCCGGCCGAAAAGGACAGCCTGCTGGCCGACGTGCTCAATACTTCCGCAGAACGGCCCGGCACGGTGCTGGCCCTGGAGCATCTCGAGCTTGCGGCCTGCGATTCGCCCGGCGGATGCCTGCTCCTCTCGGAGGCGCTCGATGCCGGGCTCGGGATCGTCACGACGGTGATTCCTGCGCACCTTGCGCTGGTGGCGGGCGGTCAGGTCGGGCGGCGCGCACAGGTCTTCGAGCTGTCGGAGCCCGGTTCGGACGACACGTTCGCCGTTCTGTCGGCGCTCTGCGGGCGCATCGGCGCGCACCACGGGGTCGAGATCGAGGACTCCGTCATGCGTCTCTGCGCCGCCCGCTCCGCTCAACTCCCCGGGTGTCTGCCGGCGAAGGCGATTGACCTGCTTGATTCGGCCTGCGCGAGGGCGGCTCTCTGCGGGGCGTCGGTCATCGGCCCGGACGACGTATACTCCGCAGCCGACCGGCTCGCCTCGCCTTTCTGGCGCGCTTAGAGCCCGTCGGGGTCCCGTCGTGCAGGAGGAGATAGGAAATGCGTACAACAGCGATCTCATGCTCATTGGCGGCGGTGCTCCTGCTTGCGGGATGCGGCGGTGGCTCGGACCCCATTGTGTCCGGCGGTCCGATGCTCGAGTTCACCAGCGTCCCCGCGGTCGGGTCGTACGCCATGCTGACCGGCCGGGCGTTGAACGTGAAGCCGCGGGACCACCGGGTCGCGGTCTTCATCTACGCCGGCGGGTGGTGGAACAAGCCCTACTGGAACTCACCGCTGACCGCTATCAATGGTGACGGCACGTGGTCGTGCGACATCACTACCGGTGGCTCGGACGCGTATGCCGCGCGCATAGCGGCGTTCATAGTTCCGGCCGGCTACGCGCCGCCGACTCTCTCCGGCCAGGCCGAGATCCCGAGCGAGCTGCGCGAGATCTCCGTGGCAAGCCTCGAGGTCGTCCGCTCCGGCTCCGAGGTGGCCAGGGTCATCCGGTTCTCAGGGTACGACTGGACGGTGAAAAGGAGCGTCACGCCGGTCGGTCCGCCGGACGCGGGGAACTTCTTCTCCGATTCCGCCGAGAATGTCTGGCTCGACTCCGCGGGGCGGCTCCACCTCAAGATCACTCGGCGTGACGGCAGGTGGCAGTGCGCGGAGGTCGTTTGCGAGCGGAGCTTCGGCTATGGGACTTACACCTTTACCCTGGCAAGCGAGCCGACGAGCCTGGGCGAGAACGTGGTTCTGGGCCTGTTCACCTGGTCCGATTCGCCCGATTACGCGCACCGGGAGCTCGACGTCGAGTTCTCGCGCTGGGGCGACTTGCACGCTGCAAACTCCCAGTACGTCGTCCAGCCCTGGACCGAGCCGGGCAACCGCTACCGGTTCAACATCGCGGCCACAGGAAGCCCGTCGGCGCACGGTATCGACTGGCGTGCGGACCGGATCGAGTTCGTGAGCCGCGCGGGCGGGGGTGACCTCCAGCAGTGGACGTACGCCGGGCCCGACATCCCGGCTCCGGGCGGCGAGACCCCCCGGATAAACCTGTGGCTGGTGAACGGCCATCTGTCCGGGTCGGTCGGCGTCGGGTCCGCGGAGGCGGTGGTGGAGAGTTTCGAGTTCGAGTGAGAACGGCTTCCGCTATGCCGGTCGAGCCTGGGGCCGCTTTCTCCAAGTGAGGAGGGATTTCAGATGGGACGCACGGTGTTCTGGATAGGGTTGGCGGTGCTGGCGGGTATGTTGGCCGGTTGCGGAGGAGGAGGCGAAGACGGCAGATGGATCGTCACGCAGACCGCGGACGAACTGAGGATCGCGTACGGTTCGGGTTCCGACTTCCCGCAGTACGCCGCCCTGCACTTGGACAGCAGTTACTTTCGGATGAACTACGGACCCGAATCCGGCTGGGGCACCTCCGTCATCCTGATGCCCTGCCTGTGGGAGGGCGGCTCGTACCAACAGGGCGCGCCGGTCGCGTGCACCTGGACCACGGCCGGGGACGACCTCATCATCTCCGTCAGCGGGACGATCTCGACGCTCGAGATCGAGGGAGAGGTGCGACTCCGGCCGCCGTCGGGCGGCTCCCTGCAGGCGCGCGTGCAGATGAGATCGGCCGGGAGCGTGCAACTCGACGACAGGCCCGGGGAGGCGTTCAAGCCGGTCATGCTCTCCTCGATGCGAATCTCGGACGACATGTGGGATGCGTCATCCGTATACGCGGGTTCTCAGAGCTTCGCGCTTCCCGGCAGCGGGTGGATCCTCGCACCGCCCGTAGCAGCGGCAACGTTCGGCGTCAAAGGTGGGACCTCAACTTGGAAGACCAACGCCCCCACCGTCGAGGTGCGCCTGGAAGGGAGCATGCCGGTGACGGGCTGGGTCGAGCCCAGCGCGGACCCGAACGGCGACAATGTGGGGTTCTGGGCCGCATCCGACGCTCCGCTGGCTAGCTGGGGATACACCATAGTCTCCGAGCCGGCCGAATAGGACAGGTTCCGGGCATCGAACTCGTGGAGGCGAGTTGCCATGGCAGTCAGATTGTGTCTAATCATCCTGGCCGGCTGCACGATGTGGTCGGCTGCCGCGG
Source organism: Armatimonadota bacterium (assembly GCA_017993055.1). NCBI lineage: Bacteria > Bacillati > Armatimonadota > Armatimonadota bacterium. The sequence continues at coordinate 19,302 of JAGONM010000039.1, read as the reverse complement.
GCGTATGCGACGGCGAGACCGACAGGTCCGATCCCGAGGCGGCCGCGTCCATGCTCGATCTTCTCAGGGTCTTCATCGGCTACCCCTATGAGAGCACTCGGGACATGGATGCGGTCGAAAGAATGCTGCTGCGGCTGGACGAGGCCTATCGCGCTCAGAGCGGCGATAACCGGATCGGCAAGTTGCTCGACGAGATGCATGCCTTCATTTCTACGAAGACCAACCCTTACGAGCATCTGAGCGTGGTCTCGTTCGCCGGGTCCAACGATGTTGCGATCGTGAAGCTGAGAGACGGCATAGGGATTCCGCCCCCGGCAGGCGGCGCGATCCTGAGGGTCTATTCCCGACGGGACGCCATGCCGTCTTCGATCCTCCGGAACTTCTCGACGAGTACGCTGGGCGTCACCAGGTGGCGCTGCTGCATCGCTGTCTGCAGCGAGGGGCTGTCTTCGTCGGAAGTCCGCGAAGTCGTCTCCCACGAACTGGCGCATGCCTATGTGAACTCCTGTGCGGACTCGAGTCTCGGAGACCTGCCGGAGTGGTTCTGCGAAGGCCTGGCGCTCTACGCCTCCGACCGGAACACCGGCCTGCTGCGCGTCCTGTTCGGCGAGAACGGCTACGACTCGGACTCCGACATGATACAAGTGCTCTTCGACTTGAGGTCTGCTGAACACGGCAAGGAACTGGTAGGGGACGGTCTGGCCATCCGCTATCTGAGGCGGATGCTCGGGCAACCGGGGTTCGCGCTGTTCGTCCGGCAGGCCGTCGAGCAGGGCTCAGTCGAGGGTCCGATGATCACCGTCTTCGGGACCGACAGCCCCCAGCCGCTCATGAACCACGCCTACACGTGGCAGACGACGATGCGCTGGATCGGTTGGGGCGGGGTTGCGGGTCTGGCGGTATTCGCCTTCCTGCTCTTCCGCTATTCGGGTCCGCTCTGTAGGGCGTACCTGAAGTCCAACCGCGAGATGGCCGAGTTCTGCGAAGAAGAGAAGGTCGAGGAGAGCATCGCCCGCGTGAGAGACGAACTGGACCGGTTTCACAAGAGGGAACGCACGGCACCGGAATGGAACGATCAGGCGCTTCTCGAGGACAGGCTGGAGACACTCGCCTTGTCCCTGATCAAGCACGGCCGTGCGCTAGAAGGCATAGGGATGCGCGCCGAGGCCGCTCAGAGGCTGGACGCCGCGATGCACCTCGCGCCCTGGTCTTCGCTCGTGGCGCAGGAACTCCGCGATCCGCGGCGGAAGGAATGGTGGGCGGTCTGAGCATCCGCGAATGCCGCCTCGGGCGGCGGAGGGAGCGGTGAACGAGACGAACGACCGAAACAGAGGCGAAGAGGACGACGAAGAACGGCGGCCTTACGAACCGGGCACGATCCCGAAGGTTCTCGCTCGCCTGGCAGGGGCGTTCTTCGATCTTCTCGAAACCATTCCGGCATGGTTCGTCTGGTGGTTCGTCAGCAGGAGACGTGACGAGGCTTCGGATGACGCTGACCCCGCGGAGGAACGATCCTCGCGGCTGTCCGGGTGGATCGGTTGGATCGTGGCGATCATCATCACATGGACGCCGCTCGGCCTGTACCAGTTCTACCCGCCGTTCAGCCGGGTGGTTGACTCGACCTGGTCCGCGGGCAAGCGCGCCGTGCATCGCGAGATGCATCGTCCCTCGGAGATCGAACTGACCCGCCAGCAGGGGGATGCGGTCAGCCGGTCCATCTTGACGGTCTTCCCCGAGGTGAACAGGGGCGAGGTCTACGAGTCGGTCCTCAGATGGCTCGAGATTCACCACCCGGAACTCGACCTGAAGGCGCGCATCAACGAAATGGACGCGCTCGACAGGATGCTGCGCGACGAGGTCCGGTGCATCGCCTTCAGCAAGGCCGAGTCGAAGCGCGAGTTTCTCGACCCGAAGATCCCACCGCTTCGCGTAATGCGCACCTGCCTGGCCGGCGATCCTCGGAGCCCGTGGCTCGTGCTCGCGCTCGGCCGCGACGACATGTTCTCGCAAGGCCTCGCGTTTGCGATAGCCTGCGACGGCGAATACTACCATTACTCCGTCCTGAACGATGACGCGACAAGGGAGTCGGAGTCGGTCGTGCAGAGGGGACGGCCCTGGGTGACCGCCGCCGACCTCGATATGGACGGCTCGGACGAGATAATCACCGCCTGGAGGAGCGACTTCAACCGCAGCCTGAGCCTGCAGGTGCACAAGCACGTCTCCGACTGGGAGTGGAAGCGCGTCATGAGCCTGTCGGACCTCTACCTCGGACAGACACGGGTAGCCCGGCCCGATCCGTCCGCCGCCCCGGAACTCATCGTCGCCGACGGCGTCGCCCCGGAGAAGGGACAGTCCACCCATGAACTGGTGACGTATATCGTGTCCGCGTACTCCTGGGACAAGACGGCCGGCACGTTTCGGAAGACCAGGGAGTACCAGAGCGATACCGAGTTCGACCCTATGGAGGCGCACGGCACCCACCTCATCAAGTCGGCGAGGCTGCCCGAGCCGGTGAAAAAGTCGCTGGAAAAGCGCTTCAAGGACGGATGGTGCTGCACTTCGGCGAGGAGCATCGGCACGTACCTGATACTTACGGTCTTCGACCGCGAGATGCCGGAGGATGCGAAGACCGCGAACGTCATCGTGTCCGACTCTTCGGGCCGAGTGCATCTCGCGAGGCCCGGACTGGTCTTCAACCCGGGCGGGCTCTATCACGCGACCGACCTCGACGGTGACGGCCGCGCGGAAGCGGTAATCGAGTCGGAGGGCGGCGGCGCTCGCGGGAGGAGCGAGTACTTCGTGTGCCGTTTCTACCCGAAGTTCGGGCTGCTGGCCTACGTTGACGCTGGCAGAGGGTACATCGAGGGGGTCAGGGACCTGGACGGCGACGGACTGAAGGAGATCGTCATGCGTGACGACTGCTTCGAGGAGTTCGACAATGCCTACTGCTCCGACACTCCGCGAATCCCACTCGTACTCCGGTACTCACGGGGAAGATATCGGGCGGCAACGGCCGACTACCCGGGCCTCGTCCGGGCCGACATGGAGCAGACGCGGGAAGCCCTGAAGTGCGCTGTGGCCGGCGTACCGACCGACGACAACGAATACCCGACCGACTCGCTCGCCCTTCTCTGGTACGCGGACGCGGTGCTGCTCGGCGAGCAGGAATCCGCGTACAAGGATATCGTGAAGATCCTGCCCGGGGAGGAGGGCCTCTGGCTCCGGCGTAACCGGGCGGACGCGACCGCGGTTGTCCGCATGCAGGGCTCCAGGGTGCTACACCGAGTGCCGCCGTCGGAGGGACCGTAAGTGCTTAGCGAAAAGGAAGTCAAGCGAGTAAGCAAGTTCATGAGCTTCGTGCTCCGGCACGATCCGGAGTGCATCGGGCTCTCAGTGGACGCGAACGGCTGGGCCGAAGTGGATGAGCTGATATCCTGCGCGAACGCCGGAGGCCGCACTCTGACCCGCGAGATCGTTGACGAAGTCGTCGCCCGCAACGACAAGAAGCGGTTCGTGGTGAGCGAGGACGGGCGGCGGATCAGGGCCGCACAGGGCCACTCGATCGAGGTTGACCTGCAGCTCGAGCCGCGCGAGCCGCCGGAGATTCTCTTCCACGGCACGACTCAGCACTACGTTGAGTCTATCCTCGCGTCGGGCGTGAACCCCGGGTCCCGCAGACACGTCCATCTGTCACCGGACGAGGAAACGGCGAGAAAGGTCGGCAGCCGGCACGGCAAGCCCTCCGTGCTCCGCATCCGCGCCGGGGAGATGTGGAAGGCGGGCTATGTCTTCTACCTCTCTGAGAACGGCGTCTGGCTGACGGATGAGGTGCCGCTTGAGTTCATCGAGCGTGCCTAGCGGTTCGCTCCAAGCGGGCTGTCATTCCTTCAGCGCATAGGCGCATGCGGTCGCACTCAGAGGATCGGAGTCCTCGCACCAGGCCGCGAGCATCGGGGCCACGCCCATGGTGTCCAGCCGGTCGGCGGCATCGTAGAGGTCCTGAAGCGTGATCCCGCCGCCGAGTCCCACCAGCAGCAGGGCGGAACGGGTGCGAGGCCTACCCTTGGTGATCCCAAGCGCGTCTATCGCGGACACGGCGGCGCGTGCGGGCGAACCTCGCCCGTCTGCGGCGGCCGATGCAAACAGGCACCCGCGGCCCGGGGAAAGTCTCTCCAGCAGATCAACCGCATCGAGACAGAGCAGCCCCGGAAGGAACAAGGAAATGGGGATGCCCCTGATCGCTGCGGCGACCTCCCAGGCGCTCGAGTTGAGAGTCGTCAGTCTGTGCGCGTCGGGACCTCTGGCCGAGTCGGTTGACCCGTCCAGGCCCAACAGCACCGTGCGGGTGCCGAGATGCTCCTCGGACGTTCCAAGCAGGTCATTCAGTGAACAAGCGCGGCGACCGGCCTCGTTCCCGACGAACACGCGTATCTCCGGCTGGCGCGTCCCAGGACCCTCGGGTGTATACCATTCGTCAGTGCGATGAATGCCGATGACGAGCGAGTCTGCTCCCAGTACTCCCTGCGCCGATCGTGTTCGATCCTCGAGCACGGCGACTGAGGTCTCCTTGTTCCAGCGGTGCTCGAGAACCGAATCGGCTACCGTGATGCCGATCGTTCCCGCCGCAACCAGTTCTACGTAGGGATAGACTCCGCACAAATCGCCCGGCCTCCGTGTACTTCCTGTCTGTAATGTTCTGCCCGGACTCGCGGGAGACCTCTCAGACCCTGCCGGACTCCGGCGAGATGGCACTGATCGGGTATTTCCCTCCCGGAGCATGCCTCGCAAGGCGCTTCCGACGAAGTCGAGGTTCGTCGTTTGCTCCTTCACCATGCAAATACATGCGGCGGTTTCCTGCGTCGGGGCTCACCTGCGCCAGTCTGCGATCATCGGGGCTGCCTGGTTGGTCCGGGCCGGACGATCCGGCCGCCGCACCGACCACATCACGTTGTTCCCGTTAGCCGGGAACTCCTTGCCGACATGTCGCACTTCCGATACTTCGGAGTTGAGAAGTCCAGCCGCGCGTCCATCGCCTCGCGCAGTCCGGGCGGTGCGTCGGTCGCGCACGGCTTGGGAGCACGGGCCGTTTGACATCGGCCGGTATCCGAGGTATAAAGTGACCATCCCCAGAGCCTGCGGATGGAGTGTACCGTCGTGCTTCGAGATCATCGCCCTGTCTGCCTGGTGCCTCTGGCACTCTCCCTGACGTTCATCTTCTCCCTGCCGTCCGTAGGGGATCAGGCGAGTGGGACCTGGCTGCTCCCCCGTAAGGACTGCCGCAACACCGCGAGAGCGGATGTCGCCGGCAACATGAGAACCGCCCCGAAAGAAATCTGGTCCTATGGATCGCCTCCCGTCGGGCGTTCGTACCTGAGACCGGTCACGGTCCGGGGCAAGCGTCTCTACTTCGCCCAGGTCCGCCGCGGAGTCCGGCTCATGAGGGCGGACGGCACCGCGGTCTGGAACCGGCCTACACTCGGCGTGTCCTCGGTCGCGGCGGTCTTCGACCTCGGTAGCGGTGGGAAGCCGGTCGCGCTTCTGGCCGTCGGTACGGATACTCTTGTGCTCATGGAGGTGGCTTCGGGCAGGATTCTGTGGAAGTGGAAGACCCCGCCGGGTGCATACCTCGGTGGATACGGCCTGCTCCATCAGGGGACGGGCGCCCGCCTTGTGATCTTTCCCCAGAACTCGATGCTCGGCTGCTGTTACGAAATCTTGTCCTCGGAAGCGACTCCCAGACTGTTGTGGTCAGAGGACTACGCCGGCCGATACTGGCAGAACTACGGGCCATACTTCGTGTTCGCCGACATGGACAACGATGGGCTAAAGGATATCGTCCTCGCAGGCAAACCGGGATACATGGGCGTCATCGACATGAACACCGGCGACGTGAAGTTCGATCTCCAGTACGAAGTCGCGGGCGGCGACCATTCGGGCCGGCCATACGGCCTTCTCCACGCGGCGGATATAGACGGAGACGGCTTCCGTGATGCCGTCATGGTTTCCTGCCAGGTCGAGCACTACATCTCGGTACTCAGGAACAACGGCGGGAAGAGCTTCAGCCTCGCATGGTCGCAGTTCGTGGCAAACGATCTGCCGCTGGGTGACAAGGAGTTGCGGCCGAACATTACTTCTCTTGCGGACGTGAACGGCGACGGTCGGAAGGAACTGGTTATCGGCGCCTTCAACATCGACGGCGACAACCGCTGGCACACGATCGTCTTCAACGCGATGGACGGAACGAGGCTCGCCGACCTGTTCGGCCGCTACTTCTGGGGATGCTACGACCTCGACGGCGACGCGCGGCCCGAGATCATCACCGGCGCGGAGAAGGAGCGCCTCTTGACCCCTGCGGCGGCGATACAGGCGGTCGACGGGAGGGCGCTCCGCGACATCGGGGAGATTCGCGGCGCAGGGCTCGTGTTCATGGACGGCGCGCTGCCCGACGACACCGCGTTTCACGCTCGGCGGGATACGCCCCTTTATCTCAAGGGGCTGGTGGTGAACCGCAGCGGCAACGAGTACACCTGGCACATCGTCGGCGGCAGTTCGCAGCTCGAGCCGTTCAAGGTCGGCCCGGCCGCCCGTGAGGTGCTTCTTTCCGAGGGAACGCTCGAGCGCGTTGACCTCAGACCGGAGAAGCCCGCAGGCCCGTCGGCGACATGGCCGCTCGTTTCGGTCGCGGAGGGACGGCGCGAGCTCGTCATGTCGCTCTCCGACGGCCGAGTGATCGGTGGAGAGCCGGATTTGTCCAGGTCCGGGCGGCTCACGAACGAGTGGACGGTCCGAGGTACTTCGCCGTCGATATGGATCGGCCCCGACGGCAGGCGGCTCGTGTGCGCTTTCGGCGAGGAAGACAACCGAGTGGCCGTCTATAGGCCGTCCCCCGGTGAGTGCGGCCCCGAACCGGTCGCCGTGATCGAGACGCCGCTGCCGACGGAGAAGCCGTACTCCACCCGCAGCACAGCCGAACTGATGCCGTTCGGCACCGCAGCGATGGGTCTCTTCGTCGGACTGCGGCCCGGAGTCCACAACATCGGGTGTGCGGCCTACGACGAATCGGGCGGCCTCCTCTGGTCCGACGAACTGAACGGCCCTTACCCGCGAGTCGCGGCGGCGGCCGACATTGATGGCGACGGCGGGGAAGAGGTCTTCGTCGACAACCACGGGAAGCACATCATCTACGATGAAGCGGGCAATGGACGGGTGATCGCTCACGGATGGAACGTCACCATTCCGGGAAGAGGCGATGGGGCGAAATACGCGCTTCCCATCATAGGTCCTTTCGGCCCGCAGAACGCCGGCCGGATCGTGCTGGGACCCGGACTCGATTGCCTAGAGGTGCTCGACTACACCGGCGCGCGTCTGGCCAGGCAGGATTATGCGAGCATATATGAGTTTGAATGGTGCGGATCCTCGGTCGCCCGCATCAGAAGCGACGGCTGGGATGTAGGCATGGCGAACAAGGACGGGATCTTCCACTGCGCGGACGTCGACACATGCCGGACGCGCTGGAAGCTCGACCTCCGATGCCCGGCGACCGCCCCGATCAACACCTCGACCGGTGACGTGGACGGCGACGGCCGCGACAACTTCCTCGTCGCGCTCCCGAACGGTAAGCTCGTGGCGCTCGATGAGAAGAATGGTAGAGGCGTCGTGATGTGGAAGGTTGCGTTTGATGCCGGCGTGGATGAAGCGTTCCTCGCCGACGTGGACGGCGACGGGAACGGGGAGATCGTGGTGCAGCTGGAAGACGGGCGGGTCAAGATACTGGCGGCCCGCAGATGATCGCGGGCATCCGACTTCGCGTGGCCCTGCTAATCCTGATCACTCAGGCGATCCTGATCTACTGGGTCGCCGACAGCGAGATAGTCGCGGGGATATACCTGATCTGCTACTCGCTGATGATGCCGACCGTGCTCTATCTGCTTGCAGTGCGCGTTCTCAGGCGGTGGCTTCCGTTCGACGACCGGGAGCTGCTGATCGGGTATATCGTCCTGACGGCGACGATTCCCATCGTGGGATTCGGCGGCCTGCGGTTCATCGCGGAGGGCATGGGCTACCTGCAGTACTTCTCCGAGACCCAACCGCAGTGGCTCAAGTTCCTGCCGTTCGTGAAGAGACTGCCGGTCCTGCAGGATGCCGCCGCCGCAAGAGGCCTCTACCTCGGCGGAACGGGCATCCCGTGGCGCGCATGGACCGTGCCGATTGCCTTCTGGAGCACGTATCTGCTTCTGCTCTCGGGGATATGGCTGTGTCTCGCGGGCCTGCTGAGGCGCGTGTGGGTGAACCAGGAGCGGCTGGCGTTTCCCGTTGCGATGCTCCCGCTCCAGATGATGGACACGAGCAACGATCTCTTCCGTCGTCCGATATTCTGGATCGGGTTTGCCGTCCCGGCGATCCTGCAGAGCCTGCTCGCGATCCACGAATGGGTGCCGTCGGTGCCGGCGCTTCAGTTGAAGGGGTTCAATGCGGCGCCGATGTTATTCAGTTCCCCGCCCTGGAACGCGATCCGCGACCTGATCGTCAGTTTCTTCCCGATGGCCGTGGGACTGGCGTATTTCGTGCCGAGCAACATCAGCTTCAGTTGCTGGTTCTTCGCGGTGCTGGCCAGGCTGTTCTGCGTGATAAGCGCCGTGTTCGGGGTCGACCCGGCAGGGACGCAGGCATCGAGATTCCCGTACTATGAAGAGCAGGCATCCGGCGCATGGATCGCGTTTGCCGCCTTGATACTCTGGAAGGCGCGGCACCGCATCCGGTCCTCAGTCGCGACGTCGGCGGCTGAGAGGGATGTCGTTCGGCGGCTGTGGATCGGCGCCGCGACATGCACGGCGCTGTGCGCAGTCATGATGTACGCCGCCGGGATCCCGCTGTTCATGGCGGGGCCGGTGATCCTGGTCTACGCGGCCTACGTATTGACCGGCGCCCGCGCTCGGGCCGAGGCGGGAGGGCAGTGGACCTTCGCGCCGCTCTGGTCGCCTCACGACGCGGTGCAGGCGATGTCGGGCACCGGCGGACTGACTGCAGGCGCGGTGACTTCGACCGGCTTCTTCGACCTCGTGCACGTTGACATCCGAGGCCAGTCGCTTCCGTACCTGATGGAGGGCATGGATATCGCCGAGAAGTCGGGGATTCCGTGGCGCACGGTCCTCGTCTGGGTAGGCATCGGGAGCTTCACCGCGCTCGCACTCGGATGGTGGAGCACGCTCTCCAGGCTCTACGATGTCGGAGCGGCCACGGCCGACGCGAATCCCTATCCCATCTTGAAGGCAAACATCGCGTTCGGCAAGGTCGATCGCCTCGTGACCAACGTGAAGCCGATAGACCCGGCTGGGATATGGGCGATGGCGATCGGCGCCGGCATCACCGCCTTTCTGACACTGACGGGGAGGATCGGATCGCTCGGCCTGAGCCCGATCGGCTACATCCTGGCGAATACGCTTACCATGAAGTCGTTCATCGTGCCGTTCTTCATCGCGTGGCTGGCGAAAACCCTTGTGCTTCGATACGGCGGAAACCGGCTCTATCGAAAGAGCGTGCCGCTCTTCGTCGGAATCATCCTCGGCGACGTCGTCGCGCAGGCGACGTGGGCGCTCGTCGGGGAGGTGTTCCACGTGCCGATATACCAATTCCTAACGTGACGAGTCATAGTTGACCGTGGGCCGGTCTGCCGTGAACCGTCAACGATGTCGTTTGGAGGCATCCATGCCTGAGTTCGAGCGAGCGAAATACGGCGCGGCGGCGATGGCGGATCTTCAGGGTCTGCTGCCGAACCCGTTCCCGCGCACGATGAGCCCGAGTTGCATGAAGTATCTGCAGGAGTTCGTGGAGAGCGGCATGACCTGCGACATGATCACCCGCTTTGAGGAGGCCTTCGCGGAGGCATACGGTGTCAGGCACTGCATCGCGACTCCGGGATGCACGCCTGCGCTCTCGGTGCTCGCGGCTTCCTTCGGATTCGAGCCGGGCGACGAGGTCATCGTAAGCCCGATCACCGACTACGGCACGCTCCTCGGCATCCTCTCTGAGAACTACATACCGGTCTTCGCCGACACCGAGCCGGGGACGGTCAACATCAGCGCCGACACCGTCGAGCGGTGCATTACCGATCGGACAAGGGCGATCCTGGTCGTGCACATGACCGGCCTGATCTGCGACATGGACCCGATCAACGACTTGGCGAAGAGGCATGGGCTGATCGTCTATGAGGACGCATGCCAGTCCGTGTTCGGCGAGTATAAGGGGCGGCTCGCGGGCAACCTCTCGACCGCAAGTGGCTTCTCGTTCGACGGAGAGAAGACGATGGGCTCGGACGTCGGCGGCTGCATCATCACGAACGACGAGGGCCTCGCGGATCGGGCGAGGCTCATCGGGCAGAGCCGCGGTGGAGTTCAGGTTCCGGACTACGGGCGCATCCATACGGTGCGGGGATATGCCCACCGCATGCCGAACTGCACGGCGGCCGTCACCCTCGCCCAGTTGGAGATCATCCGGCCGCAGGTCGAGCATCGGGACAAGATGGTCCGGCTGCTGACCGAGTTGATCGGCGGGATCCCGGGCGTCACACCTCTGCCGATACCCGACTATATGGGCGTGTACTCCTGCTGGATGTTCGGCATGAGCATCGACTCGGCGGCCTTCCGATGCACGGCGGACGAGTTCGGGCGGCAGTTGGCGGCCGAGGGCATTTCCGGAGCGGGTACGGCGAGGTACTACCTGCTTCCGGAGTCCGTCACTTTCCTCCGCGAGAACGCGCGGAAAGGCGTCTATCCGTTCTCCAAGCCGCCGGCCTCCCGCGAGTATGCCTATGGACCCGAGACGTGCCGGACGGCGCGCTCATTCCTGGAGACGTTCATCCGTTGGTCGACCTTCTGCGAGAAGTATCAGCCCGAGCACTGTGAGATCGCCGCGGAGATAGTCCGCCGCGTGGCGGACAGGAACAGGATATGAGGATCGCAACCTGGAAGCACGGCAAAGCCTGGGTCTACTCGATCACCTACGACGAGGCGCTGGCCGATCTCGCCCGCTTCGTCATCCCGATCCATCAGGAACTCGGCATCCCGGGTCACGTGGAGGTCGTCGCCGGCCACATAGGTGCGGTCCGCCAACTCGGGGAGAGTTCGTTCAACGGCATGAGGCACATGAACGCCGCGGAGCTTCGAGGGTTGATCGCGATGGGGTGGGGCGTCGGCTGCCACTCCTGGAGCCACGGCACGGTGATGGATGACCCCGACCGCGAGCTTCGTCAGGCCAGGGAGACCGTCCAGGATGCCATCGGGCGGCCGGTCACGGTCTACACGTCCCCCGGCACGAACGAGAACCTGACGGCCGACGTGCAGGAGAAGCTTCGAGAGTACCGATACTTGGCCGGACTCAGCATCACCGACGACATCAACTACCCGGATGTCGCGGACCTCCTCTGGGTGAACCGCGTTCCGATCCACGAGCGCTACTGGGGTGTCTTCGACAGCGCGTTCGACGCTCACAAGCGGATCCGTCAGGCGCAGGACGCTCACGGGTGGATCGTGGATTACTGCCACTGCCCGCTAGAGAAGGCGGTTCACGACTACAAGGACTGCACGGCTGCTCACCATCGAGAGCGCCTCGAGACCGTTGTCTCCGAGGGAGGCGAGCGGTGCTGGTACGCCGATCCCGACGAGGTTGTGGACTACCGGTACATGCGCCGCCATGCCCGTCTCGAAGGCAATGTACTGCGACTGGAAGGTCTGCCCGACCAGGTGCAGTGCCGCGAGTTGACCTTTGAGGCGGATGACGGCAGGCTTGTCACCCTTACCGTCCACGACAGTATGGAGATTTCGATATGAAACGAATGGCAAGATTGGCTACCGTCACACTCCTGAACAACGAGGGTTCGATGATCGAGGCGGGTCTCGCCGCGATCGACGAGGCGGCAGCGCATAGGCCGGACCTGATCGTGCTGCCCGAGGAGATGGACATCATCGGCCTGATGCCTGAAGAGGTCGCGGAGGTCGGCGAGCCGGTGCCGGGTGGCCCGGTCCAGGCACGCTTCGCCGAGAAGGCTCGGAAGCACGGCGTCAACCTCGTCGTCGGCCTCAGGGAGCGGGAGGGCGACCGCCTGTATAACGTGGGAGTCGTGATCGACCGGAAGGGTGAGTACGTCGGCAAGTACCGGAAGACTCACCTCGCGCCCGGCGAATCGGACCAGGTCACGGCGGGAGATGAGTACCCGGTCTTCGACCTCGATTTCGGCAGGGTCGGCGTCCTCATCTGCATGGACATCCACTACCCCGAGCCGTGGACCATCCTCGCACTTCAGGGTGCCGACATCATCGCCCACCCGACCATGTGGCGCGACTACACCGGCGACATGTGTGAGTCGCTCGTGAATGCGAGGGCGATCGACAACCAGGTCTACGTCGTCACGAGCCACTACGTCACGATGCCGTTCCTGACCGGGGGCTCGATGGGCCACTCCCGCATCGTCGACCCGTACGGCCGGACTCTCGCATCGACCAGCCACAAGCCGGGAGTAGCTGTGGCAGAGGTCGATCTCGACGAGGGATATGAGTACTGGGCGACCGGCGATCTCAAGAGGCGCTACCCGACGCTCAAGGAGTGCTTCCTCGGCATGCGCCGCCCGGAGACCTACGGGATCGTTACCCGCCCGGACACAGAGAACCGGTGGAAGATCGACGAACCGGTTCTCTACGCCCCGGGATCGCCCGACCCCCTCGAGTAGCCGCGCTTCGTGCAGTCGCTCGTGTTTTGGCTCTGCTGGTTCGCCTCTGCGTCGAAGAAGACGTCAAGACGGCTCGGTAGTCCGGCTGCTAAGGTGTGGAATCTCTGGGAATCCGGCGCAGCGTGAAGACCGACACTTCCGGCGGGCAGAGGAAACGTGCGCGCGTGTGTGCCGTCCCAAGGCCTGGGCTGGCGTAGTGCCACATCGCTCCGTTGACCTTCCGAAGCCCGATGTCGGGTCCGTCCCAGTAGATCCGGCGCAGAAGCGGTATCCGCACCTGGCCGCCGTGCCTCGCGCCCGTGAGCGCGAGGACCGCGCCTGCGCGGGCCGCATCCAGCGTACTTGTCTTCGAGACGTCGGCCGCGAGTACCACAAGCGTCGCGCCCGGTTCGACTTCCCGGAGGGCCCACGCGAGGCTGCGGCTCTCCTCCGTCAGGCCCGCGAAGGCGATGCGCGCGCCTTCGACCTCGATGGTCTCGGATCGGCCGATCAGCATCGGGACATCCGCCTGATTGAGCCTGCGGAAGAGCACGTCGGTGTCCCAGGTGCCGAGCGCGGCGTACACGGCGCGCTTCGCCCGAAGCCTGCCGACGAACTCCATCGTCAGATCGTTCGATCTCTGCCCCCGGGTCTTGTGAGAGTCGCCGGCGAGGTCGCCCGTGAGGACGATAACATCCGGTTGGGCCTCGTTCACGAGTGAGACGGCCCGCCGTTCCCGCCGGCCGATGCGGGCGACGTGCGTGTCGGATATCTGTGCGATCCGGAAGCCGTCGAGTTTGGGCGGAAGGTTCTCTACCGCGATGTCGAAGTCGCGCCTGACCACGGTGTTCGGCTCGACGAGGTATGCGTACATGAGGAGCGCGCAGGCGACTGCGACCGCGGTGAGCGATGCTCGAACGATGCGGCGCCACCTGCCCGCCGGGATGAGCGGTGTCCTGGATCTCCGTCCTCTGCGCCGTCGAACCTCGCTGCTGCGGTGTCGGGATGTCGCTGCAGGTCTGATCGGGCGCGCGTTCGGCATCCGGCAACCGCACTTCAGGCAGAAGCGGTATACGATCGGCGATTCTGTTCCGCAGGCAGGGCAGACGTTCGACTTCGGAGCAGGCGGCTGATCGGAGTTCGGGGTGTCGGTCTCTGTCATCGGCCAGCTAGAACCTGTCCGTCAGGTATATGACGTCGTGGACGATCCTGAGTACATCGAGGATCTGGAACGGCTTCTTCTCACCCTTCTCTGGGACGAACACGATGTCCGACGGTTCGATCTTGATGTTCTGCGCCTGGTCGCCCTTCTTTGCGAAGTCGTTCAAGTTGACGCTGAGTGCCGTCGCTTTTCCGTCAACCATCCGTACGACGGAGATGTTCGACAGGTTGGAGGTGGTACCGGTGCCGCCCGCCGCAGACAGGGCGTCGAGCAGCCGCTCCTCTCCCGCGAGCGGGTATCCGCCCGACTTGCCGACTTGGCCGAAGACGAAGAACCGCTTGTCCTGCCGCGGCACCAGGAGCACGTCGCCCGGCTTGATCTCGACGTTCTCAGAGGCCTCGCCCTTCTTGAGGAGGCTGTCCAGGTTCACGCGAGCCTGCGCTCCGGAAGCGGACGTGAGCAGCGCACCGGCGGCGTTCGCCTCGGTGGTGAGACCGCCCGCGGCGGAGAGCGCATCGAGCACCCTCATCCCCGGCTTGAGGTCGTAACTCCCCGGGTTGGTGACCGACCCTGCGACCAGCACCCTGTCCTTCGACTCCGGCACGAATATGATATCACCGGGTACGACCTTGATGTTCTGCTTCGGGTCGGTCGCGGCGGCGTCGAGGTTGACGTGTATGGTCTCCTGGTTGTTGCGGGTGACCAGGATGTTGGCGGTGTCGGCCTTCTCGAGCGTGCCGCCGGCCGAGGCGATCGCGGTCAGGATCGTCGTGTCCTGGCCGATGACAGAGGGGCCGGGCTTGCCGATGAGTCCGAGCATCAGGACGGTGTCCTGCCTGAACTCGCTGATCGTGACCCAGACCGACGGCCGGACTACGAACTCCGAGTACTTGGTCGTAAGTTCCTCAGCGAGCTTCTCGGCGGTCTTGCCCGCCGCCTCCACGTTCCCGACGAGCGGGAGCGATATCCTCCCGTCGGGCTGGACCTTCGCCTGAGTGCTCAGGTTGTCGAAGTTGATGATCTTGATCGCGATGACGTCGCCCTGCCCGAGCAGGTACGGCGCCGCCGAGAGCCCGGCTGACAGGCTGAGGCATACTATGACGAGAAGGATGCGTGTAGACATGGCTGTTCTCCAACGAGATCATCGGCACGGGAAGCCTGTGACCTTACATACATTATACCACTTTGCGGCAGCGAGGACATTCGGGTACGGCCCAGCGCCTTACCTCGTCACGAGCGCCACGCCGACGCAGATCAGACCCACGCCCGCCCATCGGACCAGGCTGATACTCTCACCGAGGCAGTACCTGGCCAAGACCAGCCCGAACACGTAGCTCAGGCTCATCAGCGGATACACGAGGCTCAGCGGCGACTTGGCAAGGACTGCGAACCATACCAGCGTCGCGATGCCGAACAGCGCGAAACCCGCCCAGATCAGCCAGGACGCCGCGAGCGCCTTCAGCCCGGAACCGGACACGGCGAACCCGCTCTGGTTCAGGCCGGACTTCCAGCAGAGTTGCCCCACCGCGAGCATCAGGGTGCAGGCCACCACGAGCACGACGTTTCTCATCCGCGGTCCTCCTTGGTCCTAAGTTCGTCGAGTTCGGTCCGGAGCAGGCCGATCTCCTGGGTTAGGCGCCAGGTCTGCGCCGTCAGTTTCGACAGCACGACCGTGAAGTGGATGGCGAGTACCATCCCCACGAATATCGCCACGACGAACAGGGCGTACGCCGGGTGCTCGATGCCGAGCGCCGTGGCGAGCCAGAACAGGGCCGCTCGGTCCAAGGCCATGACGATCATCAGCGCGCCGGCTGCCAGCCAGAGCATCGAATACTCTTCTCTCAGCTTCCTGCGCCTCACAAGGTCCACGACGAACATCATGACCAGCAGGCTTGCGAGCCCGGCGATGATCTGTTGGGTCGGCGTCATTTCACTTCTCCTTCCCTGCATGTCCTCCCGGCGCATCGAGGCGTGCTCCATACGCTGATCAATACCGCCATCAGGGATCGAATCACGAAGTAGCTCGCCCTGAACGGTGTGAACATCGACTTGCCGGCCATTCGCTCCCTCATGGAAGACGGCACCTCCATAAACGTGTAGCCGCTCCTGACAAGCCGTATGATCGCCTCGATCTCGGGGTAGTCGCAGGAGCAGTTCATGGTCATGAACCGGATCGCTTCTCGTCCGTACGCGCGGAATCCTGAGGTGTTGTCCGTGATCCGCTGTCCGATCGCCATTGATGTTAGGGTCCGCAGCAGCCACATCATGGCTCCCCTGGCAGCCGACACCCGGTAGCCGCTGTCCTTCAGAAAACGCGACCCCAGTACCATGTCGGCCTCGCCGCTCAGTATTGGGCCCACTAGCTGTCCGATCTGATCGGGCCGATGCTGGCCGTCGGCGTCATACTGGAACGCCGCATCGTACCCGTGCCTTGCAGCGAAGTGGAGCCCGGACTGGACGGCTCCCCCGATGCCCAGGTTCACGGGTAGACGGATGACGTACACGCCCATATCTCCGGCTATCTGCGAGGTGTTGTCAGAGGAGCCGTCGTCCACGACGACGATATCCACGTCTGGTCGGGTCTCCATCAACTCCTGCAGAGTCGTCGGCAGGCTCTCCTCCTCGTTGAAACTCGGGATGATTGATAAGATACGATTGTTGATGTTATTCACTGATCCTCTCCGCCCGTGTCGGTACGCTGTGAGCGTCAAACCAGTACATGGGGGCCTGTAAGGCTCGCAAGAAGAGGGTCTTCGGCGTCATCTAGAAACTCCTGATGCCCGCATCCTGGGTGCATCACGCGCCAGGAGGACATCTTGAGCCTCACCGGCCGTTACCGTGACTCTCAAACATCGTCCCGGTGATGTACCCGAACGAAGCAGTTAGGCAGGGGCATCGCCATCGTTGGCCATATGTCTGTAGTGGCACACTCAACATTGTCGTGCCCAATTACGGCACGAATCTATATACGACCGAATCACTCAATAGAGCCATGATGAACAGATGAGAGTACCTGTGCATGTCTTCTCGTTTAAGATCCGCTACGAATGGACCGTAGCGCGCTATAAGGTCCGAGTATGAGGCATTCTCCCTCCTGACGACTACATAGAAGTTCCGAAACCTGTGGCGGTTTGCGTATGCATAGCCGTTGAATTCGCCATAGGTCAATTTGCGCGTGTACGGATATGCGGAAAACGAAACCGCTGCGTCTCGGCACAAGTAAAAAGGTATGTCGACAGTATTGTCGCCTATTATAAGGTCGCTGTCAGTAGTGTGCATCTGGACCCATGATAGCCGTGCCGACTGGCCTATGATGGTCTGCAGTTCAACCGGCGCAACTCGAAGTGCGCGCTGTGCCTCCCTTGCGCTTGAGAGCAGTACCAGAAACAGCGCGCATGCAATGCCGAAGTGCGGGGCGACCTTCAGGTTCAGACCCTTCATGATGAAGGCCGATGCCGGAATCAGCAGAGCTACTCCCGCTGGGGAAACAAGCCTTGTGTCGATGCTGTCGAAGTGTCTTGTCGTTCTCTGGACTATGAGAAGCACAAAATACGACACTGCCCATGACCAGAGCAAGTACCTTCCGCGTGAGACGAAGACCTCTTGGAGAACCGCTTGAAGGCGCTGGATTCGGATCAGACGGGCGATGCAGACGAGGGGAACTACAACTGCCAGCAGCACCTGTTCCCGAACACGCGTCAAACCCAGCCAGTGCCCTATCGTGCCAACGGCTGCAAGTTGCAGGTTCTCTGCCAGATTCGACTGAGAAGGTAGCATCGACGGCAGGAGAGTCCGGCTGCTTGAAAAGTTGTGGGTCAGTACAAGCGAAACTGGTATGGCCCAGCCAATCGAGTAGGCGAGCGCATTCCACCTGGTTTCCGACCGTGTTCTGGTCTGAACTGAGCAAGCGATGAAGAACAAGCCGACTGGCAAGAGGATCGCAAACACGTACCGCGTTGAGAACGCAAGTCCGGCGACGAGGCCCCCGGCAAGAAGCAGAGAGTGCACGTGCTGCCGCCTCGCAGATGAATACAGACAGGCAAGAGTGCACATCGCCAAGGCGATCGCGAGTGTCTCGCTCCACGCGTACCTGCCGACGAAACGAAGTGGAAAGTATGTCACGAGGCATCCGGCTACCAGGCAGGCTAGGCCGAGACTGTACATCTGTCGAGTGAGTATGAATGCCAGAGCAACAACGCCTAACATGCATACCGCCGACAGAATCAGAGCCGAATCCGTATGTGCTATTCCGGTTCTGGACAAGAGCGCAATCAAGAGCGGGTACAATGGAGGCTGCGCTACAAATGGCGAGGGAATCAGGCTCTCGGTAGAGAACTCGGTCTGGTTGAAACCCAGCGTAGATTGTACAATGCCTTTCCCCTCACTGATGTTACGCGCAACGTCCACATAGTTCATGGAATCAGGGGAGAACAGTCGCGTTCGAGTCAAGGAATTGTGCAGAAAGAGGCAGAACCACAACACTACCGCAGCCGTCAGCAGATAAGGCATGACACGGAGCAATCGCGAGTATACCCCTGCGCGAACGTCTACGTCGGAATATGTGTTCTCGATTCTACCCATCTCGGTTATCATACCGTCTGAGCAGTTCCCTCTCCAGCCGCCTAGGGAGTCATCACACTAAGACCCTTCGTTGTCTGATACTGCGCACTATCAGCCGAATCGAATCTCCCTCCCCGCGAACACCCTGCACCAACAGCTCAAGCACATCGAACTCCAGATCCGGCGGTTCAAATCCCCTCGTCCCTCGCAGTGCTCCTCGAGCATCCACCGCATGTACTTCCGGTCGAACAGGCGGGGCAGGCGAGACGAATCGCCGATCACGCCTCGTCCGCCATCCCGCGCAGGCCGTTACTAAGCCAGTGCGCCACCGGCACGTCGAATCTGCACATTGTGTGTCGGAAACGAAATGATGTCGAGGGTTTCTCATGATAGCCCCCTATCATATTCAGGAAGTCTCCCGTGTTCAGAACAACGGTATGTTGCCTGATCGCGTGTGAATCATTGAGAATCCGAACGGGACCCCGCGCCAACTCGTCACGTCACAACTGTATCTGAGAGCAAGGCGAACTTCTTGAGGTCCATAGTTCGGTCGAATACTAAGCAAGATAGTATCTTGCATAGGTCGCCGCCCAAGCCCAGGCTAGAGCGAGTGTGGCGACGATTGAGACTACCGCCGGGTACGTGTCCTCCGCAAGCTTGCGCCCGGCAAACTGACGCTCTGTTCCGAGTAGCAGGAGCGCCATGGGTGCTATGGGCAGGAAGTACCTGCCTTGTACGACCCACTTGATCTGGCCGGCTCCTACCGGGACATTGTACAGATAGAGCGCGGTGAAGACAAGAGCGGCTGTCGTGACTGATACGGCAAGGATCAGCGCCTTCTGCAAGAGACCTAGCGCGGGACGGCCGGCATCGGAGATAG